>JAICSZ010000028.1 GCA_025936615.1 Pedococcus sp.
ACCGCGTGCCTGGCGAGGATGTCGTCGAAGTCCTGACGGGTGCGGACCAGGCCGTAGGGCGGGAAGGAGGCGAGGTCGGGCCAGGGCAGGGAAAGCCGCATGCCGCCACCGATGATCCGCAGGCCGTGGTTGCGGATCCAGCCGTCCTCCTCGAGCGTGGGGATGCCGAGGGTGATGAGCTCCTTGACCGCGCGCGGCGTCAGCCCGTCGCCGCAGACCTTCTCACGGGGAAAGCTCGTCTTCTCCAGCACGAGGACGTCCAGCCCGCTCATGGCGAGGTACGCCGCGGTCGCGCTGCCCGCAGGACCGGCCCCGACGACGATGACGTCGGCGGTCTCGGTCGCGGCCTGCAGGGCACCCGAAGGTGCCGCGCTCGTCGTCTCGGTCACGCCTGCCCTCACGCTTGTGAACATCTTCACGAACTACAGAGCGGGAGTCTATTCCCGCTCGCTCCACAGGGCCTAGTGAGGCAGGCCTAACCTAGTTGTCCGGCTTCGCCGCTCGGTGCAGCGCGACGATCCCCCCGGTCAGGTTGCGCCACTGCACATCGGCCCAGCCGGCGCCCGCGATGCTGCTGGCCAGCTCGCGTTGGGCCGGCCAGGCCTGGATCGACTCGGCCAGGTAGACGTAGGACTCCGGGTTGGAGCTGACCCGGCGCGCCAGCGGGGGCAGCGCGGCCATGAGGTACTCCGCGTAGACCTTGCGGAACGTGCGGTTGACCGGCTGGCTGAACTCACACACCACGAGCCGGCCGCCCGGCCGCGTCACGCGCAGGAACTCCTCGAGCGCCGTCTCCACCGATGCGACGTTGCGCAACCCGAACGACATCGTCACGGCGTCGAAGCTGTCGTCCGCGAAGGGCAGGCGCATCGCGTCGGCGGCGGTGAACCCCAGGTCCGGGCGACGCCGGTTACCCACCCGCAGCATGCCGAGCGAGAAGTCGGCGGGGACGACCTGCACCCCGTCCGCGGCGAACGGCTCGCTGCTCGTGCCGGTGCCGGCGGCGATGTCGAGCACCCGCTCGCCCGGTCGCGCGTCGACCGCCCGGGTCACCGCACGCCGCCACAGCCGGTCCTGCCCCAGCGAGAGGACGTCGTTCGTCACGTCGTAGCGGCCCGCGACGTCGTCGAACATGGTCGCGACCTCGTGGGGGTCCTTGTCCAGGCTGGCCCTGGTCATGCGACGACCGACCCAGGGCACGAGCGATGAAGGAGCAAGGCCCGCAGGACCGCGGAGCACGGCCGCATAGACATGGTCATGCGGGCATCCTTCCACCCGCTGGCGTCCACCCCTCGAGCGGTGGGCCGCTCCACGCCGCCCTAGGCTGGCACCGAGATGAGCACCGTCCCCGCGCGCGAGAGCCAGCCCCTCGGCACACCCGTCGTCGCCCGCACCGTGTCCCTCGCGAACCCGGGGGCGCTGCTGTCCCTCCTTCCCGACTCGGCGGACCCCACCCGGCTGTCCAGCTGGGTGCACCGCGGCGAGGGCATGGTGGGCTGGGGGCGGGCGCTGGAGGTGACCGCGCACGGGGCGGCGCGGTTCGACGGGCTCGAGCAGTGGTGGCGTGACGTGGTCGCGTCGGCTGTGGTGCGCGACGAGGTGCGCCTGCCCGGCACCGGGCCGGTGGCCTTCGGTTCGATCTCGTATGCCGGTGAGTCGCCTTGCGGCGCAACGCTCGTCGTCCCCGAGGTGGTCGTCGGCACGCGTGGCGGCCGGTGGTGGGTGACGACCATCGGCACCGGGGCGGAGCTGCCGGCGCCGGTGCTTCCCCGACAGTCCCAGCCGCGGGCCCCGGAGGGGGTGGCCTTCGCCGACGGCGCCCTGTCACCGGCCGACTGGGAGGGGACGGTCGACGGCGCCGTCGCCCGCATCACGCGCGGTGAGCTCGACAAGGTCGTGCTCGCCCGCGACCTGAGGGTCAGCGCGGAGCAGGACATCGACCCACGCTGGCTGCTGCAACGGCTGGCCGAGCGCTACGACACGACGTGGGTGTTCGCCGTCGACGGGCTGGTGGGGGCGACCCCGGAGATGCTCGTACGCCTCGAGAAGGGGCTGGTGACCTCGCGGGTCCTCGCGGGGACCATCCAGCGCACGGGTGACGACGCGCACGACCTCGCGCTTGCCGCGTCCCTGGCCCGCTCGAGCAAGGACCTCGAGGAGCACGAGTACGCCGTGCGCTCCGTCGCCGACGCGCTGCGACCCCACTGCACGTCGGTCAACGTCCCCGAGTCGCCGTTCGTGCTGCACCTGACCAACGTGATGCACCTGGCCACCGACGTCGCCGGTGTGCTGGCGGACGGGGTCACCTCCCTGCGGCTGGCGTCGTCGCTGCACCCGAGCGCGGCCGTGTGCGGCACCCCCTCGGAGGTGGCTGACCGGGTCATCAGTGAGCTCGAGGGGATGGACCGCGGCCGCTACGCCGGCCCGGTCGGCTGGATGGACGCCTCCGGTGACGGCGAGTGGGGAATCGCGTTGCGGTGCGGCGCCTACGAGCCCGGGGACGCCGCCGCCATGCGGCTGTTCGCCGGCTGTGGGATCGTCGCCGGCTCGGACCCGGCCGCCGAGCTCGCCGAGTCCGACGCCAAGCTCGTCCCCATGCGCGACGCCCTGACCGGCCCCTGAGGCCGGCCCGAGAACTCGCTGGATCGGCGGGGCCCCGCTCGCGAGGATGGGTCGCATGAGCGGTGACGAGACCAACGCCCGGGACCACGCGGCATACCGGGTGGTGCCGGTCGACGAGACGACCCGCGCAGCGTTCGTCGACATGGACCTGCTCACCTGGTTCGACGAGGTCGACGAGCGCGACCCCGAGCCGGGTGGCGCGCTGGACTGGGAGCGCAGCTATGCAGCCACGGCAACGGGTGGGCCGCCGTTCGCCGGCGTGTACTCCTCCTACCCCATGCAGGCCACCGTGCCAGGACCCGGCGCGAGCCTGCGGCAGGTGCCGATGGCCGGGCTGTCGTGGGTCGGGGTGCATCCCGACCACCGGCGCCGCGGCGTCCTCACCGCCATGCTCGAGCACCACTTCGCCGACCTGCACCAACGGGGCGAGGCACTGGCGGGGCTGCACGCGTCGGAGACCGCCATCTACGGGCGCTTCGGCTACGCCGTCGCCGCCCTCGACGCCATCGTTGAGCTCGGGAGCGGCGCCGAGCCGGATGCACCGGGCATCGACACCGCCGGCATCACGACCGAGCTGCTCACCCTGTCGGACGACGACGTCCGCGAGCGCGTGTATGCAGTGCACCTCGCCGTCGCCGCCACGACCCTTGGCCAGGTCACGCGCACGCCCCGGCACGCAGACCACGGCTACCGGGACCGGGTGGCCGACCTGCGGGGCAGCGAGCCGCGCCGGGTGCTGGTGGCGACGCGCGGCGGGCGCGACGTCGGCTACGCCGTGCTGCGTCGCAGGCACAAGTGGGAGGACGGCCTGCCCAAGGGGACCCTGACCTGCTCGGAGCACGCGGCCGTCGACCCTGCCGTCCTGCTGGCCCTGGTGCGCCGCCTGTCGGCGTTCGACCTCATCGCCACCGTCGAGCTGTTCGGGGTGGCTGTGGACAGCCCGGCGATCTGGTGGCTGGGCGGTCCGCGTGGGTGCCTGCGCCACGTGTTCGACGGCGTGTGGCTGCGGCTGGTCGACGTCGCTGCCGCCCTGGAACAGCGCGGGTATGCCGCCGCCTGCGACCTGGTCCTCGACGTGGCCGACGACCGGTGCCCGTGGAACGCGGGCCGGTGGCGGTTGGCCGTCGACGCGCAGGGAACCGCGACGTGTCGGCGCAGCGACGACGACGCGGACGTGCGTGCCGACCAGCGAGCGCTCGCCGCGATGTACACCGGCGGCCGGCGGGCCGGAGAGCTCGCGGCCCAGGGTTGGCTCACCGAGGTGCGGCCGGGTGCGCTCGCCGAGCTGGGAGCGGCGATGGCGACGCTCGTCGCGCCGGTGCCCGGAGTGGGCTTCTAGCCCCTTTCGGGTTGCTGGGGCGCGAGGGCCGCAGCGGCGACCTCGTGCAGCCGGGTGCGCTCGGCTCGGTGGCCGGCACGGTCGACCCGCACCTCGACGACGGTCAAACCGTCCGGCGGCTCGGCAACCATCGCGGCCAGGTCACCCGCTGTCGCCGCGAGCCGGTGGCGGACACCGTGTGCCGAGCAGAGCGCGGCCACGTCGGTGCCGGTCGGCGTGCCGAACACGCGCTCGAAGTCTGCCGCGCGCGCCGGCTCACCCGGCTCGAGCACCGTGAAGATGCCGCCGCCGTCGTCGTTGACGACAACCAGGGTCAGGTCGGGACGCGGCTCGTGCGGACCGATCGTCACCCCACCCGAGTCGTGCAGGAACGTCAGGTCGCCCATCAGTGCGTATGCCGGCCCGTCACCGACCAGCGCAAGGCCCACCGCCGTGGAGACGCACCCGTCGATGCCGGCCAGCCCGCGGTTGGCCGTCACGAGGAGCTCGGCGACCCGCCCCGCAAGGGCCAGGTCCACGTCGCGAACGCTGTTGGAGGAGCCGAGGAACAGCCTCGCACCCGCCGGGACCTGCTCGAGCAGGACGCTCGCAACCGCGCGGCCGCTCGGCCACGTCGCCTGCTCGTCCGCGACCGCCTTGGCGAGCAGGTCTGCGGCCTCGTCCCAGGCGGCCGACCATGCGGGGTCCGCGGGGCCGGCACCCAGCTGGTCGAGGACAGCCGGGTCGTGGGTCCGGGCGACACCCGGCACCGACGCGATCCAGCGGTGGGTCCGCACGGCCTCCACGGTGGTGGCAGGGCGTCGCAGCAAGGCTGCCACCGGTCTCGACAGGGTGACCCGCCCGACGGTGATGACGCGCTCGGGGGCGTGGGCGTCCAGCCAACCGGGGACAGTCAGCAGGAGCGGTCCGTGCGGGACCACACCCTCGCGTGGGTGGGTGCCGAACGGCTCGGCCACCACGGGCCAACCGTGGCTGCGTGCCCACCCCAGTGCGCGTCCGAAGTCACGCGCGTCGGGCAGGTCGCCCACGACGACCAGGGTGCGCGCCACGTCGTCGGGTGGCTCGCGCACGACGACCAGCGTGCGCGCCACCTCGTCGAGCAGACCGGCCGGGCGCGGGCTCTCCTCGGACGACTCCTCGAGCGGGTCCGGGTCCGCCTCGGCCGGCCATGCGGGGTCGTCGTCCGTGGGGACGAGCGGCTCGCGGAACTGGAGGTTGAGGTGCACGGGCCCCGGCTCGGCCGAGTCGTCGCCCGTCGCGTGGCCGAACGCGTGCCGCGCCACGGCACGCCACCGCCCCGTCTCCCCGGTCGCTGCCTCCCCCGTCGCTGGCTCGGGCGTCGTTGGCGCGGGCAGGTCAACCGACCAGCGCAGGGCCTCTCCGAACATCGTCGGCTGGGCGGCGGTGGTCTGGTTGGCCCCCGTGCCGCGCAGCTCAGCCGGCCGGTCGGCGGACAGCACGATCAGCGGAACCACGCCGTGGTGCGCCTCGAGCACCGCCGGGTGGAGGTTCGCCACCGCCGTGCCAGAGGTGGTCACGACCGCGGCCGGAACCCGGGTCAGCTTGGCGAGCCCCAGCGCCAGGAAGCCGGCCGAGCGCTCGTCGACACGCACGTGCATGCGCAGGCGGCCCGCGCGCTCGGCGCGCTGCACGGCATACGCCAGCGGCGCCGACCGAGAGCCGGGGCAGACCACCACTTCTCGAACCCCGCACCGCACCAGCTGGTCGACCAGCGTGGTGGCCAGCGCGGTCGACGGGTTCACGCCTGCAGTGTGCCATCCGCCCCCTCGACAACCAGATGCTCATCGCGGAGAAGTCCGTTCGACGTGGTAGTCGCGGATGACGGGTGCGCGGGTCGCGTCCGAGTCGAAGAACTCGCGGTTCTGTGCCCGCCACGTCTGCAGCGAAGGCGCCTGCGAGCCGTCGACCTCGGCGGCGGTCTCTGCGTACTCCTGGGTCGCGTGCGCACCGCTGCGGGTGGCGACGTGGTCGGGGTCGCCGTCCAGGTCCCGGGTCACCGTGACCCAGGTGCGACGGTCCGGGTTCGCCCTGCCTTCGAGGTGGGGAACCGGGTCCTGCCGGTGCTCGAGCGAGAGCACCCTGACGTCGGCCGGGATGGGCATCCGGGCGATGGGCGAGCCCAGGGTCACCACTGAGGTCACCCGGTGGCGCGCCCTGAAGCCCGCCGAGGACGCCAGCCCCGCGGCCGCGATCCCGCCGAGGCTGTGGCCGGCCAGCATGACGGGCTCGAGCGAGGCTGCCGGACGACCCGACGCCTCCTGGGCCTCGGTGAGCGCCTCGTCGACCGCCGCGGCGAGCTGTGTCGAGCGCGCGCTCACGAGCGCGACGTCGCTGGTGACGTCGCTCAGGTTCGCGCCTGCACGCGGGTCCCAGGCCTGGGTCCCGGGGACCTCGACAACCCAGGCCGACCCGCCGTCGCCCTGCGGGACCTCCACGACGCGGACCCGGCTCGGGTAGTCCTCGGCGTCACTGAGGTTCTGCAGGTCGCGGGCCAGGTCGGCCACCGTGCGAGGAGCGGCAGCCCCGGCTCGTGGGGAAGCCTCGGGCGTCGTGCGGGCCACGCCGTCGTCGCGGAGCATCCCGGCCAGGCCCGCGGAGCCGGCCACGACCCGCAGCGCGACCTGGTCGCCATCGGGCGCCGCGAAGCCGTGCTCACCGGCCAGGGCGGCGACCACCGTGACGACGACCCCGGGGACCAGCAACGGCGCCGTCAGCGGGTCGGCGGCCAACCCCCCCACCAGCCCCTGGGACCCACCACCGAGGTTCGCGAGCGCCGGCACCCGGTAGGCGACGCGGTCGAGCAGGGGCCCGACGTCGACACCGAGCGCCTGAAGCGCGAGCACCCCCACGAGGACCTCGGGCGCGCACCGCCCCAGCTCGAACATCACGAGGTCCTGGACCCGCTCCAGGCCCCGGGCCACGGAGTCCTCGACCTCGCGGTAGGCCTCGACCGCACCCCTGGTCGCCAGGGCCAGGCCGCCGAGCCGGGCCGTCTCCCCCTCGACGCCGGCCGGCCCCACCGCGCGCGCCAGCGCCACGGCAGCGACCGCGCCGGTGGCCGGGCTCAGCTGGGAGCCGACCGCCAGGTCGGGGTCTGCAGCGGACAGGGCGCTGCGCACGCCGATGGCGCCGAGCCCCTCCGCCTCGCGCGCCAACCGGCCCGCGGCCACGGCGAGCTCCTCGAGCCCCACTCTCGTGCCACCGCTGCCCCCGGAGACCTCAATGCCCAAGCCGACCAGCCGCCTCCTGGGCTGCCCGGACGAGGGCGGCGAGCCCGTCCAGCACGCGCTCCACGGCCGCGGCGTGGAGGTCGACCGCCCGGGCCGCCTCGTCGAGCAGCTGTGCGGCCCGACGCTCACCGTGCACCGCCTCGGACACCCGCTCCCGGAAGGCGTCTGCCGCGCCTGAGCGCCACTCGACGCCCCGGGCCGCCCCGACCCGGGTGGAGACCTCGCGCACCTGCTCCGCCTCGTGCCGCAGCCGGGCGGCCACCGCCCTGATGCGGTCCGGTTCCCCCACCATGCGACCGATCGTCGTGAGGGGACGCGTTCGCCGTCAGGCCCGCCCCGACCGGCTGTGGAGACGACCGCCCGCCACCGCTCCCTGTGGAAACGTCAGCGCTGCGAGCCCCCGGTGAGGCCGCCGAGGTCGGCGAGGAACAGGGCGAGCGCCAGCGCGGTGCGCCGCAGCTCGTCGGGGTGCACCGACTCGTTGGGGCCGTGGATGCGCGAGGCCGGCTCCTCGACACCGACGAGCAGGACCTCCGCGTCCGGCACCAGCTCGGTCAGCGCCACAGCGAGGGGAATCGAGCCGCCCTGCCCCGTGGTCACCGCCTCGCGCCCGAACGCCGTGCGCATCGCGCGGCGCATGGCCTGGTAGGCCGGGCCGTCGCCGTTTGCCCGAAAGCCCTGTCCCAGGGACACCGCCTTGGCCTCCACCTGGGCGCCGTACGGGGTGTGGGCGTGCAGGTGCGCGACCAGCAGGTCCTGTGCAGCCTTGGCGTCCTGTCCGGCCGGCACCCGCAGGTTGACGACGGCTCGCGCCTCGGCGTGCACCGCCGCGGTGACCTGGGAGACGGGCGTGGCGTCGAGAGCGATCACCGTTGCCGCGGGTCGCGCCCACAGCCGGTCCGCCACGGTTGCTCCCCCGGTCAGCGGCTGCACGCCCTCGAGCAGCGCGGCGTCCTCGCGGAACCGGTCGGCGTCGAACGACGCACCGTCCCAGACGCCGTCGTGGTCGAGCCCGTCGATGGTGGTCTCCCCCGCATCGTCACGCAGGCTCGCAAGCGTGGCCAGCAGTGCCTGGAGCGCGTCCGGTGCGGCGCCTCCGTACATCCCGGAGTGCGCCGGGTGGGCCATGGTGCGGACCGTGACCAGCACGCTGCCCGTGCCGCGCAGCGAGGTGGTCAGGGTGGGCACGCCCAGCTCCACGTTGCCGGTGTCGGCCAGGACGAACGCGTCACAGGCGACCAGCTCGGGCCGGGCCCGGGCCAGCGCCTCCATGCCGCCGCTGGACTGCTCCTCCGAGCCCTCGCACACGACCGCCACCTCGAGCGGCCAGCCGCCCGTCACGTCCCGCAGGGCGCGCAGGGCGAGGAGGCTGGCGACCAGGTTGCCCTTGCAGTCCGCCGATCCCCTGCCGTACCACCGGCCGTCACGCTCGGTGAGCTCCCACGGAGGGGTCGCCCAGTCCCCGGGCTCGCCCGCCGGCACGACGTCGTGGTGGGTGTAGAGGACGACGCGTGGCGCCCCGGTCGGCCCGGGCGAGCGGCCCACCACGGCGAGCGAGCCGTCCGGTGTCTCCACCGCCTCGACGCCTTCGACCCCGGCGTCCGTGAACAGTCCCGTCACCACCGAAGCCGCCGCCCGGCACTCGCTCTCCGGCTCGATCGCCGGGTTGGCGACCGAGCGCAGCCCGACCAGGCGCGCGAGCTCGTCGCGAGCACGCGGCATACCGGCATCGATGGCGGCAGCCAGCGGCTCGGCGAGCGGCGCCGTCACGGCACCAGGTCGTCGAGGTAGAGCGGCAGCATCTCCCACCACGTGGGCCACTCGTGGTCGTAGCCCGGGCCCCAGTCGTCGACGCGGTTGGGAATCCCCTTGTCCCCCAACATGTGCGCTACCGCCCAAGCCTCGCCGACGTCCTCCCACCTGCCGCTGCCGGACGCGAGGACGACGTAGCGCTGACGGAGCAGGTCGAGGGCGGGGCCACCCAGCCCGGGCAGGAAGTGCAGGGGCGAGGAGAAGTACCAGTCGTCGGTGATCGGCCCGCCGATGAACTTCTCCACGCCGTAGGTGCCGCTCATGCACACCGCCGCGTTGAACAGCTGGGGCCAGCGGCACAGCACCGCGAGCGCGTTGAACGCACCGATCGAGGAACCGGCGACCACGACCGGCTGCGGGCCCGAGCTGTCGGCGTGGATCGCGGGCACCACCTCCTCGGCGATCGCCTGGTGGTACTGGTTGAACAGCCACATCCGGTGCTCTGTCGACCCTTCGTGCACCGCCATGGCGCGTCCGGCCGTGCTGTCGCAGGCGTACAGCTTGATCCGGCCCGCCTCGATCATCGGTGCGAGCCGGCTGACGAGGTGGTGGCGCTCGGCTTCCTCGGCGTCACCGCCCGCCGTGGGAAAGAGCAGCACCGGTACTCCGTAGTGGCCCCACCGCACCAGCGTCATGGTGCGCTGGGTGCGGTCGGAGTGCCACTGCTCGCTGACCTTCACGACTGACTCCTCGGTGTTGTGCCGTTGCGGTGCACGGGGGCGGAGCTCCCGTGGGTGTCTACTCGTACACGAACTTCTGTGGGCCCGGGAAGATCCACGACAGGCCGTCCCGGAGCCGGTCACGCCAGTCCTCCCAGTTGTGGCCGTCGCGGGACTCGACGTACTTCACGGTCATGCCCGCGGAGCGGAAGACCGGGACCATCGAGCGGTTGGGCGTGATGAGTGGCTCGTAGGTCCCGCAGCTCATGAAGAGCCGCTCGACCGGCGCCGTGGGCTTGGCGCGGTAGCGGTTGACGAACTTCACGACCGGGTCGAACGCAGGGCCGCCGCCGTGGTCGAGGCCGATGTCGGTGAAGACCAGGGAGGCCGACTGCAGGAGCAGCGAGCCGAAGACCCCCGGGTAGCGCACTGCGGTCGAGAGCGAGGCGATGCCACCGAAGCTCGAGCCCATCAGGCAGCGGCCCTGGGGGGTCTCCAGCAGCGGCAGCCGCTCGCCCAGCGTCGGGAGCAGCTCGCGGGCGATGAACCGTGCGTGCGGCGCGTAGTTCGGGTACTCCTTCAACCGGTCGCGCGGGGGCACGAACGCCGCGACCAGGGGCGCCACGTCGAGGCGGTGGATCAGGTTGTCCAGCACCGTCTTCATCGACGCGTAGTCGAGGTAGTCGGTGCCGTCGTGCACGATGAGCAGCGGGTAGCGCAGCGCGGTGTTGTAGCGGGCAGGCAGGTAGAGCCGCACCGGCTGCTCACGACGCAGCGCCTTGGAGCGCAGCACGTCCTCGACCAGCTCGCCGGGCCTGGCCTCGGGGTCGGGCAGCGCCCAGTCGGGCACCTCGTAGCCGACGGCGGCGCACACCGAGCTGGAGCCGAGCGGGGAGTGGGCGACCCGCGGGTTGAGCGGGTCGTTGAACCGCTCGTAGTCCTCGCCCCTGCGCGTCTCCAGCTGGTACTCGACCCGCGAGCCGTGGGGCAGGTCCGTCGTGGCGGCCCACAGGTCGGTGCCCGGCAGGCGGCGCATCTCCAGCGGGTCCGGCAGACCCACCACCCGGTGCCGCACCCGCACCTCGTCGGCCTCGCCCCGGAACAGGAACGTGGCGCGCTCCCCCTCGACGATCGGCGAGGGGTAGCGCGCGACGAACCGGTCGATGACGGCAGCGTCGACGGGCAGCCGGTCGCGCAGCCGGTTGACCGCCAGCCGGGCGGGCCTGGTCGTGGTCGTCACGACGCTGCCCTCCGCAGCTCGTGGACCGCCCCGTCGATGCCGAGGATCCTTGCGCCACTGGGCAGCCCGCCGTCCTCACGCAGCTCGATAGCCGTGCCGTCGTCGAGCAGGAGGCAGTGCTGGTCGGTGAACCGACGGGCCATGACCGCGCACCGGTCGGCGTCGTCGAGCCGCAGCCGTCGCCGGGCGTGCGGGAGGGCCACGACACCCCGCACCCTGCCCAGCCCGCGGTCGAACACCTCGGCCTCGCTGGCGCCGTCCGGTGCGAAGTCGTGGAACAGCACGACCCGCTCGGTCATCGCCATCGCGCCGGCCGACCAGGCGACCACAGGAAGGTCATCGGGGACGTGGATCGCGAACAGCCGCAACGCCCGCAGCAAGGTCCCCACGTTGCCACCTGTCACCACGAGCGCCGCGCACTCGTCGAGGAGCGCGCCGATCTCGCCGCGGTGCCAGCCGATCACGCCGCTGGCCTCGACCGGCGAC
>JAICSZ010000014.1 GCA_025936615.1 Pedococcus sp.
CACCACGCGGGCACCCACGCGGCTCGTACTCGGGCCGGTCGGGGCCCGTGGACGGGTAGTCGGTCTGCTGCGCCTCCCAGGTGATGATCCCGTCCTTGACGTACACCTTCCACGAGCAGGAGCCCGTGCAGTTGACGCCGTGGGTGGAGCGCACCACCTTGTCGTGGCTCCACCGGTCGCGGTAGAAGGCATCGCCGGCCCGGCCACCCTTGGCCAGCAGGGTCCGGCGGTCGTCGGACACCTCCGCCCGGGTGAAGAACCGGCGGGTCCCCACCAGTGCGTCGGACAGTGGACCGTCGAGCTGAGCCATGCGTACTCCTTGCCGGGGTGGGTTTGTCGCGGGAGATCGCTCAGGAAGCGGCGGCCCCCAGCTCGCGGGCGCGAGCGGTCGAGCGGACGCGGGTCATGGTCAGGAACAGGCACCCAGCGGCCACGAGGGCGAGCAGCAGCAGCCCGGGGCCGTAGGAGCCGGTGCGCTCGTGGACGGCGCTCATGACCAGCGGTGGCACGAAGCCACCCAAGCCCCCCGCGGCACCGACGAGACCGGTGACCGACCCGACCTGCTGCGCAGGCGCGGCGCGGGCCACCAGCGCGAAAGTGGCGCCGCTGCCGACACCCAGTGCTGCCGCCATGGCCAGGAAGGCGATGGTGCCGATCGGCGCGAGCCCCGGTGTGGCCGAGGCCACCGTCGCGAAGACGGCCACCGTCGCGAACACGACGCCCAGCACCGGGATCGCGCCGAGGCGGTCGGACAGCCAGCCGCCGAGCGGCCGCATCAGGACGGCCACGACCACGAAGCCGGCCATCCGGTTGGCGGCGTCGGCCTGCTCGAGGCCGTAGGCGTTCTTGAGGTACGCCGGGAGGTAGACGGAGAACGCGACGTAGCCACCGAAGGCGACCGCGTAGAGAATGCAGGCCTGCCACGCGATGGGCAGGCGGGCAGCGGCGCCGAGGCGAGTGACCACCGACGTGGTCGGGACCACGCGCCCGGGGGCGTCGCGGAGCCAGAGCCAGGCCACGACGGCATACGCCGCAAGCGCAACAGCGGTGATGAGGAACGGGGCCGGCTCACCCAGACCCTTGACGAGCTTGACCGTGGTGAGGGCGCTGACGGCGGTGCCGCCCATGCCGGCGCCGAAGACGCCGATGGCGAAGCCGCGCCGCTCCGGCGGGAACCACGCGTTCACGACCGGGACCCCGATCGCGAACGCGGTGCCGCCGATGCCGAGGAAGAAGCCGCCCACGAGCAGCGCCGAGAGCGAGTGCTGGCCGAGCAGCCCGATGAACAGCACGGGGACGATCGTCGCGAGGGAAACCAGCGGGAACATCACCCGTCCGCCGAACCTGTCCGTGAGCGCGCCCACCGGGATCCGCCCCAGGGAGCCCACGATCACCGGCACCGCCACGAGCAGTGCCTGCTGGCCACCGGACAGCGACAGCAGGTCCTTCAGGCGGGGCGCGAGGGGGCTCAGCAGCGCCCAGGCCCAGAAGTTGATCGCGAAGCCGACAGTCGCGAGCACCAGCATCCTGGTCGCCGCGCCGCCCTGGTGGGGCTCTTCGGGGGTCACGTCACGTCCTGCGGGTTTGAGTACGCGTTCTCTGGCCACTGCGGCTTCCCTCATCATTCCTACCGTATTTCGTGCGGATGGGGCAGCGACTACTGCCCCACCAGGCAAACCGTTCCGCCTTTCGGAGGGGACGCACAGGGACCAAGGGCCCCACTTGCCGCGGCCATCTGCGAGAAGGCTGGGCTGTGGACACCTCGAGAGGCATGGTCATGGAGGGACGACTTCGGGTCGCGGCCCGCGTGTCGGCCGCATGCGGACTTGTGGCGGTGGCCGCCGGGGCATGGACCGCACTGGATCCGGGCCTGCTGCTCGGGCCGGCGGCCATGCGGGGCTCGGCCCGTGGCACGGCACTGGTGCTGGTCGTCGTGGCCGTGCCGCTGCTCCTCGCGTCGATGGCGCGGGCGGCCCGGGGGGTCAGCCGCCGCGGTGGTCGTCTGGGGAGGGGCGCTGCTGTACTGCCTCTTCTACGCGCTGCTGCTGCTCTTCCTGACGCCGTTCAACGCGGCGTGCCTCGGCCTACGTCGCACTTCTGGGCACCACGCTCTGGTCGGTCGGGACGCTCGCGGCGACCGGGCTGGACGAGCTGGGGAGCCGCTTCTCGCACCGGGGTGCCGTTCCTGCTGTTGGCCGTGGTCGGCACGGTGCCGGTGACGCTGCTGCTCAGGCACGCCGGCACCCTCTCGGTCAGCCCACGTCCCGATGAGCAGGGGTCAACGACCGAGCAGGTCCTCGAAGGGAACCGTCACGGTGAAGTCGTCGGTGCGGGTCCGCTCCGCCGGCTGCCCGGTGACGAGGTCGGCCAGCTCACCGCCGGCGATCCCGATCCGTGACTCGAGCCCCCGGTCGACCGACCCGGACGCACCCCAGTCCTCGGACGCCGCGAACACCGCGGTCGGCACGGTGACCGCCTTGAGGTAGGCGAACATCGGGCGCATCGCGTGCTCGAGGACGAGCGAGTGCCTCGCCGTGCCCGCGGTGGCGGCCATGAGCACCGGGGTCCCGCGCAGCTCGCCGTCGCGCAGGGCGTCGAAGAAGAGCTTGAACAAGCCGCTGTAGGACGCCTGGTACACGGGGGTCACGGCGATGACCCCGTCGGCTGCGGCGACGGCTGCGAGGGCCTCGCGCAGCGCTCCCGAGGCGAAGCCGGTCAGCAGCGCGTTGGCGAGGGCCTGGGCATGGTCGCGCAGGTCGACCACCTCGACGAGCGCCTCCTGCCCGCGCTCGAGGAGCGCGTCGGAGGTCGCTGCCGCGAGGCGCTCGGCCAGCAGGCCCGTGGAGGACGGCTGGCTCAGGCCGGCGTGGACGACGACGAGGCGACGGGTGGTGGTCGTGCTCAGCGCAGCGCCCCCTCGGCGGTCAGCCCGGTGACGTCGTCGACCCCGTGGACGGTCCGGTCGCGGGCACCACCGGCGGCCGCGACGCGCGCGGCGTGGGTGGGCGCGTCCGGCACGTGTGCCGGCTTGCGGGCCGCGGCGATCTTGCGCAGCTCGGGCACGACCTCGGTGCCGAGGATCTCGACCTGCTCGAGGACCGTCTTCTGCGGCAACCCGGCGTGGTCGATGAGGAACAGCTGGCGCTGGTAGTCGCCCACCTCGTCGGCCATGGCCGCGTAGCGCTCGATGACCTGCTGGGGCGAGCCCACGGTCAGCGGCGTCTCGTGGGTGAACTCCTCGAGCGACGGGCCGTGCCCGTAGACCGGGGCGTTGTCGAAGTAGGGCCGGAACTCGCGCACCGCGTCCTGGCTGTTGGCCCGCATGAAGACCTGGCCGCCGAGTCCGACGATGGCCTGGTCGGCCTGCCCGTGGCCGTAGTGCTCGAAGCGGCGGCGGTAGAGGGCCACCATCTGCTTCGTGTGCGACATCGGCCAGAAGATGTTGTTGTGGAAGAACCCGTCGCCGTAGTAGGCGGCCTGCTCGGCGATCTCGGGGGAGCGGATCGAGCCGTGCCAGACGAAGGGTGCGACGCCGTCCAGCGGACGGGGCGTCGAGGTGAAGGACTGCAGCGGGGTGCGGTGCTCCCCCGACCAGGAGACGTTGTCCTCGGTCCACAGCCGGCGCAGCAGCGCGTAGTTCTCGATCGCGAGGTCGATGCCGTCGCGGATGTCCCTGCCGAACCTCGGGTACACCGGGCCGGTGTTGCCGCGCCCCATCATCAGGTCGATGCGGCCGTCGGCGAGGTGCTGGAGGTAGGCGTAGTCCTCGGCGAGGCGAACCGGGTCGTTGGTGGTGATCAGGGTGGTCGCCGTCGAGAGGACGATGCGCTCGGTCCGCGCGGCGATGTGCGACAGCAGCACGGTCGGGTTGGCCGGCGCGACGAAGGGCGGGTTGTGGTGCTCACCGGTGGCGAACACGTCCAGGCCCAGCTGGTCGGCGGTGATGGCCAGCTCGAGCGTGTTCTTGATCCGCTCGTTCTCGCTGACCGTGCGACCCGTCGTGGGGTCCGTGGTGACGTCCCCGACGGTGAAGATCCCGAACTGCATTCTCTGTTCCACTCCCCAAGGTAGTTGCGAATTCAACTACCGTAACGGACCGCGCTCGCCAGCCATTCCACCGCTCAGGCGCCGGGCTCGCCGGCCAGGCCCGTGCACCCTCGCGCCTGCTCCCAGAGCCGGTGCAGCCGCTTCGCGTCCTTGGCGCCGGGCTCGCGCGGTATGCCGTCGCGGCCGATGAGCATCGGCGTCCAGACCGCTTGGCGCACCACGGGATCCTTGGCCCGCTTGGTGCCCCTGGCCGCCTCGACGCCGACGGACAGGGTCAGCACGCCGGACCGGGAGTCGGGTTCGTGGCTGCGCCACCAGACGAAGTTGCCCAGGCCGTAGTCGACGTAGGCGCTGCCCAGCCAGCCGGCGCCGTTGACCCGGTGCGAGTGGCCACCGACGATGATGTCGGCGCCGGCCGCCTCGAGCGCATGGGCGGTCTGGACGGAGAGCTGGTCGGGGCACTGCTGGTAGTCCGTGCCCCAGTGCAGGAACACCACGACGAGGTCGTACTTGGCGGCCGCCCGCTCCACCGCGGCCCGCAGCCGGGTCACCGGGCTGCTGCTGGCCACACCGGCCCTGCCGGGGCCGGCGGAGTACCTCGCGAGGGTCATCTCGAACACCTGGTCCGCCCCGAACAGGGCCACCTGCAGGCCCTTGGCCCGCAGGACAGCCGGCGCGAACGCCTCGTCCTCGTCGGCCCCGATGCCCACGACGGGGATGGAACTGGACCTCTTGGCCGCGAGGGTGTCGCGCAGCCCGACCGGCCCGTAGTCGACGCCGTGGTTGTTGGCCAGGCTCACCGCGTCGACGCCGGCGCCGGCGACGGTCTGCAGGGCCGAGGCGGGGGCCCGGAAGTGGAACTCCTTGCCGATCTTCGTGCCGCGCTCGGTGATGGCCGTCTCGAGGTTGACCACGGCGAGGTCGGCGGCACCGAGGGTGGACTGCAGCTCCTCCAGGCCGTGGGGGTCGCGGGCCAAGGAGGCGAGGTAGTCCTCGAAGTGCACGTCCCCCGCGAACGCCATGGTCAGCGTGGTGGGGTCGGGCTCCGCGGCCGGCGCGGGAGCGGGCCTGCTCGACGTGGCCGGCCGGGGTGCCGACGTGACCGGCTTCGAGGAGCTGCCCGTCCGGCTCGCCTCCGCCGCCGGTGCGGCCGTGCCGGCACAGCCGGCGAGCACGGCGGCGGCCAGCCCCAGGGCCACTGCGAGGGGTGTGCGCATGATGCGGCGAGTGTAGGTCGCCCTACGATCGCCTCCGTGGAGGCCGGCGGAGCGGGTCAGGCGCGGTTCGGTGCGCTCCTGGCGAGCGACCCGGTCGAGGTGCGCCAAGACCTCGACCTCCCCCGGGGCTTCTGGGCGGTCGTGGTCACCTTCGAGGGGCAGGTCACCGCGGTGCGGTTCGCCGACGTGGACCCGGATGCCGCGCCGGCACCGCCCTCGCCCTGGTCGCCGCTGCGCGGTGCCTGGGCGACGAGCCTGGACCACGCGGCATACCTCTCGGCAGTGAGGGAGGTCCGGGACCGCATCGCGGCGGGCACGGTCTACCAGGTGAACCTCTGTCGCGTGCTGTCGCACGAGCTCACCGAGGCTGCCGACCTCGACGGGCTCGCGCACCTGCTCGCCCGGGGGAACCCGGCCCCGTACGCCGGTCGTATCCACGTCCCGGACGCCGGGATCGACCTCGTGTGCGCCAGTCCCGAGGCCTTCCTGCTGCGCGACGGGGACCGGCTGCAGTCCCGGCCGATCAAGGGCACGGCGACCACGGTTGACGCGATGCTGCCCAAGGACTACGCGGAGAACGTGATGATCGTCGACCTGGTCCGCAACGACCTGTCGCACGTCTGCCGGGAGGGGACGGTGCGGGTCGACCACCTCTGCCGCACGGAGCAGCACCCGGGCCTGGTGCACCTGGTGTCGAGCGTGGGCGGGCAGCTGCGCAACGGCATCGGCTGGGAGGAGGTGTTCGCGGCGACGTTCCCGCCGGGGTCGGTGTCGGGCGCCCCGAAGCACACCGCGCTGCAGGCCATCGCCGACCTCGAGCCGGCTCCTCGCGGCCCCTACTGCGGCGCGGTCGGATGGGTGGACGCTGACCGGGGGCGCGCGGAACTGGCGGTCGGCATCCGGACGTTCTGGGCAGAGCGGGACGAGGACGGGCGGCGCTGGCTGCGGTTCGGCACCGGGGCCGGCATCACCTGGGGCTCCGACCCAGAGGGCGAATGGGTGGAGACTCAGGTGAAATCCGCAGTCCTGCTCGGTCTTGCATCTGGAAGGGTGGAGGCATGACGAGCAATGAGCCGAGGGTGTGGGTCAACGGCAGGCCGACGCGGACCGACGAGCCTGCGGTGGCGGCCCTGGACCACGGGGTGACGGTGGGCGACGGAGCGTTCGAGACCGCCAAGGTCGACCAGGGGCGGGTCTTCGCGGCCACCCGCCACGCCCGCCGGCTCGACCGGACGCTGGCCGGGCTCGGTCTCCCGGCGGCCGACCACGACTACCTCGCCGAGGGCGTCGCCGCAGTGCTCGGTTCCGGGCCGCGGATCGAGTTCGGGCGGCTGCGCTACTCGGTGACCGGCGGAGCAGGACCGCTCGGCTCCGACCGCGCCGACAGCCCGCTCACCTACATCGTCACCGCCGGGGAGCAGCCGCGGCCGCCGGCCAGTGCCTCCCTGGCCGTGGTCCCGTGGGTGCGCAACGAGCGCAGCGCCGTGGCGGGCCTGAAGACGACGTCGTACGCGGAGAACGTCGTCGCGCTGGCCTACGCGAAGGAGCGGGGCGCGATCGAGGCCGTCTTCGCCAACACGCGGGGCGAGCTGTGCGAGTGCACCGGGTCCAACATCTTCGTGGTGCGTGACGGCGTCATCCTGACCCCTCCGCTCGACTCGGGGTGCCTGGCCGGCATCACCCGTGCCGTCACCATCGAGTGGTGCCGTGAGGAGGGGATGGAGGTCCGCGAGGAGACCATGCCGATCGAGGTCCTGGGCGAGGCCGACGAGGTGTTCATCACGAGCAGCACCAAGGACGTGCTGGCCATCCACGCCGTCGACGACCGGGCCATGGCGCCCGGTCCGGTCACTGCCCGCGCAGCGGAGGTCTTCGCGAAGGTGAGCGCCGACCGGGTCGATCCGTGACGCAGCGGTCGCAGGCGCAGGCCGTGGACGAGAGCGAACGCGACGACTGGGAGTGGCGCCGCCGGATCCGGGCGAACCCGCACAGCCACCGCATCTACAAGTGGGTCGTCGGCGTCGTGGGCTTGCTCATCATCGCCGGGGGAGTGGTGCTGCTGCCGCTGCCCGGCCCCGGGTGGGTGATCATCTTCGTCGGGCTGGCGGTCTGGGCCTCGGAGTTCGAGTGGGCCAGGCGGCTGCGCAACTTCGCCGTCGAGAAGGTCAAGGCGTGGGGGGAGTGGCTCCAGCCCAAGCCGTGGTGGGTCAAGGGCCTGGTCGGGCTGGCGACCCTGCTGCTGGTGCTGGCGATCTTCTACCTCATGTTCCTCGTCTCGGGGGTGCCGTCCTTCTTCCCCGACATCGTGGAGCGGCCGCTGCAGCTGGTGCCGGGACTCTGATTTCACCCGGCGCCGGTGGTCCGGCTATTCTTCGTGAGCCCGCGAGGGCGCTGGACGTGTAGCTCAGTTGGTTAGAGCGTTCGCTTCACACGCGAGAGGCCAGGGGTTCGAGTCCCTTCACGTCCACCATCTGCACGACCACCTGGCCCATCTCCCTGCGGAGGTGGGCCTACGTGTTTGTGTGGTGCCGTCCCGACGTCCGGCGTGCTGTCGTTGAGGGGACCAAGGGGGAACCATGACCAGCTATCGAAGGACCCAGATGCCGACCACCGCACCACGCCTGGTGCGGACGGGGCTGACCGCGGCGGCAGCGCCGCACGTCCGGCTGCTCGTCACGGGCACCGGCGACGGCATCAGCCGCCGCCGGGCACCCAGCCGCTGACGCGGCATACCATCGCGGTGTGGGCGACTCCCTGACTGCGGAAACCATCCACCTCGAAGCCGCCGACGGCGACGACCTCGAGGCCTACCTCGCCAGGCCCGGCGGCGGCGACACCCGTGGCGGCGTGGTGGTCATCCACCACATGCCCGGCTACGACCGCGCCACCAAGGAGATGGTGCGTCGCTTCGCCGAGCTCGGCCATGACGCCTTGTGCCCCAACCTGTTCCACCGCGAGGCCCCTGGCGCTGCACCAGACGACGCCTCCGCCGCCGTCCGGGCCGCCGGCGGTGTTCCCGACCAGCGCCTCGTGGGGGACGTGGCCGCCTGCGCCGCGTACCTGCGCGCGCTGCCGACCAGCAACGGCCGGGTCGGGGTCATCGGCCACTGCTCGGGAGGCCGGCAGTCCGTCCTCGCTGCGTGCAGCATCGAGCTCGATGCCGCCGTCGACTGCTACGGCGCCTTCGTGACAGGGGACCCGCCTGCCGGGTCACCCACGGCGCCGACCAACCTCGTCGACAAGCTCGCAGACCTGCGGGCCCCGCTGCTCGGGCTGTTCGGCAAGGAGGACAAGACCCCCAGCCCGGACCATGTTCGGGAGCTCGACGAGCGGCTCACCGAGCTCGGCAAGCCCCACGAGTTCCACTCCTACGACGACGCCGGCCACGCGTTCTTCGCGGTGGACCGGCCCTCGTACCGGGTCGCCGCCGCCAACGACGGCTGGGAGCGGATCGCTACCTTCTTCGCCACCCACCTCGACGCCCAGGAGGCGTGAGATGTGCACGTACGCAACGTTCTCGGAACGAGTCGACGGCAGCGCCAAGGGACCTCAGGGCCACTGGTTCCACGTCACCGACGCGACCGTCTACTACGACCACCCGGTCCACGCCATGGCCGACCACACGCTCAACATCGACCTCGCGGACCCCTCACGCGGGCCCGGGGCGCGGGTCGGCGTCGAGCTGACCCGTGAGTCCGCAACCCGGCTGGTCCGCGCGATGGAGCAGGCCCTCGCCTCCGCACCCGAGGGAGTCTGAGATGGCTCACGTCGCTGAGCTCCACGTGTACCCGGTGCACGGGGAGGCGGGTCAGAACCTCGAGGAGGTCCAGGTCGACGCGGACGGGCTGGCCGGCGACCGGCGCAAGAAGGCCCCCGTCCACGTGGTGGCCTCCGAGGACACGCGCTTCAACACCCGCGCCAACGTGATGGTGGCGATGCCCCCCGCCGAGCTGGCCGCCACCGTGGGTGGCGTCCTACGCCTGGGTGAGGTGGAGCTCGACGTCACCGGCTCCCCGAGCGGCTGCCCGGGGGTGTACGCCTCGGTGCGGCGCCCCGGCACGGTTCGGGTCGGCGACATGGTGACCCACGCAGAGGAGGACCCCGCAACCAGCGGGCGAGAACCCGGATGACGACCGCCACGCTCGCGCAATAGGGTTGGCAGGTGGCTGAGTTCGTGAAGTCTGCGCCGGGGCAGTCCACGTCGAAGCTCGACGATCCCCTCGCGGCGCACGCCGCGGCGGTCCGCCGACTGGTGGAAAGCTACCGCGCGATCCCGCCGCATGCGCCGGTGCGGCTGGCGAAGAAGACCTCGAACCTGTTTCGGGCCAGGGCCAGCACCTCTGCGCCGGGGCTCGACGTCAGCGGTCTCGGCGGGGTCATCGCCGTCGACGCCGCTGCCCGCACCGCGGACGTGCAGGGCATGTGCACCTACGAGCACCTCGTCGAGGCGACCTTGGCGCACGGGCTGGTGCCCCTGGTGGTGCCCCAGCTGAAGACCATCACCCTCGGCGGCGCCGTGACGGGCCTGGGGATCGAGTCGACCTCGTTCCGCTCCGGCCTGCCGCACGAGTCGGTCCTCGAGATGGACATCCTCACCGGGGCCGGCGACGTCGTGACGGCCACGCCCGACGGCGAGCACGCCGACCTTTTCCACGGCTTCCCCAACTCCTACGGAACGCTCGGCTACGCCACCCGGCTGCGCATCGCGCTCGAGGAGGCGGCGCCCTACGTCGCCCTGCGGCACGTGCGCTTCCACGACCTGGAGTCCCTCGTGGCGACCATGGACGACGTGGTCCGCACGGGTGCCCACGACGGCACCGCGGTCGACTACCTCGACGGCGTGGTGTTCTCCGCCACCGAGGCCTACCTGACCCTGGGCACCAAGGCCTCAGCGCCCGGTCCGGTGAGCGACTACACCGGTCAGCAGATCTTCTACCGCTCGATCCAGCACGACTCCCCGGAGCCGAAGGTCGACCGCCTCACCACGCACGACTACCTGTGGCGCTGGGACACCGACTGGTTCTGGTGCAGCCGCGCGTTCGGCGCGCAGGACCCGCGCATCCGACGGCTGTGGCCGCGGCGCTACCGGCGATCGTCCTTCTACTGGAAGCTGATCGCGCTCGACCACCGGTTCGACATCGGCGACCGGCTCGAGGCGCGCAAGGGCCGGCCGCCGCGCGAGCGGGTGGTGCAGGACGTCGAGGTGCCGATCGGGCGCACGGCGCAGTTCCTGCACTGGTTCCTGCGCGAGGTGCCCATCGAGCCCATCTGGCTGTGCCCGGTCCGCACCCACGGGCAGTGGCCGCTCTACCCGCTCCAGCCGGGGGAGACCTACGTCAACGTGGGTTTCTGGTCGACCGTCCCACACGAGGCGGGTGCGCCGCCCGGGGCGACCAACCGGCTCATCGAGGCCCAGGTCGCCGACGTGGGCGGGCACAAGTCGCTCTACTCCGACGCGTTCTACGACGAGGACGAGTTCTGGCGGCTCTACGGCGGCGAGACCAGCGCCGCGCTCAAGAAGCGCTACGACCCAGACTCACGACTGCTCGACCTCTACTCAAAGGCGGTGCAACGCAAGTGACGATCCTCAAGACCAGCCGAGCCCCCGGCACCAGCACCCACAAGCTGACCATGGCCCAGATGATCGAGGCGGTTTCCCCCGGCGGCCTGCCGGTCCGCTTCACCGCCTTCGACGGGTCGGCCGCCGGGCCCGAGGACGCCCCCTACGGGCTGCACCTGAAGACTCCGCGCGGCGCGAGCTACATCGCAACCGCGCCCGGCGACCTGGGCATGGCCCGTGCCTACGTCGCCGGTGACCTCGACCTGCTCGGCGTCCACCCGGGCGACCCCTACGACGTGCTGCGCGCCATGGGCGACATCCACTTCCAGCTGCCGCCGGCGAAGACCCTTGCCGCGATCGCCCGTTCGCTGGGCGTCGAGCTGCTCAAGCCGCCGCCGCCCCCTCCGCAGGAGGCTCTGCCCCGGTGGCGCCGGGTCGCCGAGGGACTGCGCCACTCGCGCACCCGCGACGCCGAGGCGATCCACCACCACTACGACGTGTCGAACGAGTTCTACGAGCACGTGCTCGGGCCCTCGATGACCTACACCTGTGCCTGCTACCCGACCGCGGACGCGACGCTCGAGGAGGCCCAGGAGAACAAGTACCGCCTCGTCTTCGACAAGCTGGCGCTCAAGCCCGGTGACCGACTCCTCGACATCGGCTGCGGTTGGGGAGGGATGGTCCGGTATGCCGCGCGGCGGGGTGTGCGGGTCATCGGCGCCACCCTGTCGCGCGAGCAGGCGACGTGGGCGCAGCGCGCCATCGAGCAGGAGGGCCTGGCCGACCTCGCCGAGGTGCGGCACAGCGACTACCGCGACGTCACCGAGACCGGCTTCGACGCGGTCTCCTCGATCGGGCTGACGGAGCACATCGGGGTGAAGAACTACCCCTCGTACTTCCGGTTCATCTCCGACCGTCTGCGCCCGGGAGGCCTGGTGCTCAACCACTGCATCACCCGGCCGGACAACACCTCGAAGGCCGACCCGGGCGCCTTCATCGACCGCTACGTCTTCCCCGACGGCGAGCTCACCGGCTCCGGCACGATCATCACGACGATGCAGGACATCGGCCTCGAGGTGCGCCACGAGGAGAACCTGCGCGAGCACTACGCCCTCACCCTCGCCGGTTGGTGCCGCAACCTGCGCGACAACTGGGACGCGTGCGTCGAGGAGGTCGGCGAGGCGACCGCCCGGGTCTGGGGCCTCTACATGGCCGGGTCGCGGGTCGGCTTCGAGCGCAACGTCGTCCAGCTGCACCAGGTCCTGGCCGTCAAGCTCGACGACCGCCAGTCCGCGGGGCTGCCACTGCGGCCCTGGTGGCAGGCCTGAGCAGACCCGTGGAGCAGCGACTGTCGCTGGTCACCCTCGGCGTCGAGGACCTCGATCGCGCGCAGCGGTTCTACACCCACCTCGGCTGGGAGCGCGGGAACGACGACGCGGACGTCGTGTTCTTCCAGTGCGGCGGCCTGGTCGTCGCGCTGTGGGACCGCGGCTCCCTTGCCGAGGACTCGGCGGTCGAGGACTCTGGCGGCTGGGGCGGGGTCACCCTCGCCCTCAACGTGCGCTCACCCGACGAGGTCGACGAGGTGCTGGCCGAGGCAGCCGCGGCTGGCGCGGTGACGGCCGTCGCGGCGCGGAGACGTTCTGGGGCGGCTACTCCGGGGTCTTCGTCGACCCCGACGGCCACCCGTGGGAGGTCGCGCACAACCCCTACTGGACCGTCACCGAGGATGGCAGGACCCTGTTGCGCGGCTAGGCCTCGGCGAACGCCCGGGCGGGCTCCTCCAGCAGCTCGGTGCCGAGCCAGGACTGCGGGATTGCGAACGCGTCGACGAGCTCCTGGGCCCGCGGCCGCAGCACCGCGCAGAGGTCGTTCACCGCCGCCGTGACCTGCTTGCTGCGCGCAGGGGTGACCCGCCCGTGCTCGAGGTACCAGCCCTTGTCGGCCTCGATGGTGCTCAGGGCGTAGAGGTCGCAGACCTGGTCGAGCACTGCCCTGGCGTCCGAGTCGGTGCACTCGTCGACGGCGGAGACGAACGCCTCGAGCACGACCCGGTCGACGTGCGCACGGGCCGTGGACAGCACGTGGTCCTGGGCGTCGTTGAAGACGCTGAACGCGTCGGCCTCCGGGTCGGCTGCCTTCCGCAGCCGCATCGCGAGGGTCTCGAGCAGGTGCTTCTCACGGTCCTCGAACAGCTCGAGCTGCCAACCGCGGTCGAGCGGCCCGCTCTCGCTGTCGCGTCCCGGCGCGGCGTCGATGAGCCGCTGGATGAGGCCCCGTGCGGCGGTTCGCTCGATGACGGCACCGGCGAACTGGCGGGCGCCGAAGCGCACCATGCCCAGGGTGTCGAGGCTGCCGAACTCGTCGCGGTAGTCGGTGAGCAGGCCCTTGGCGACGAGCTGCAGCAGGACGGTGTTGTCGCCCTCGAACGTCGTGAACACGTCGGTGTCCGCCTTGAGCATCGGCAGCCTGTTGACAGCCATGTACCCGGCGCCTCCGCAGGCCTCGCGGCAGGTCTGGATCGTCGCTGTGGCGTGCGCGGTGGACACTGCCTTGACGCCGGCGGCGCGTGCCTCGAGCTCCCGCTGGGCGTGCTCGTCGACGGTGTCTGTGCTCTGCACGTCGTGCATGAGCGAGACCAGCTGGTTCTGGGCGAGCTGGAGGGCGTAGGTCTTCGCCAGCGCGGGCAGCAGCTTGCGCTGGTGCGCGCGATAGTCGAGCAGGAGAACCTCCTCGGCACCTCCGGGAGGCGCGAACTGGCGGCGGTGGCCGGCATACGTCACTGCCAGGGTGAGCGCCGTCCGGGTGGCCGCACCCGCCGCACCCGCCACGCTGACCCGCCCCCGCACCAGCGTCCCGAGCATGGTGAAGAAGCGGCGGGTCGGGTTCTCGATGGGCGAGGTGTACGCACCCGTCGCGTCGTGGTGGCGGTAGCGTTTCAGCAGGTGGGCGCGCGGCACGCGCACCTGGTCGATGGTGAGCCGGCCGTTGTCCACCCCGCCAAGGCCGGCCTTGGCACCGCAGTCGCCGATGGTGACGCCGGGCAGGGCACTGCCGTCCTCGGCACGGATCGGCACGAGCACGCAGTGGACCCCGTGCGACTC
>JAICSZ010000036.1 GCA_025936615.1 Pedococcus sp.
CGGGCGTCCACGCGATCATCGAGAAGCCGCTGGCCCAGGACACGCCGTCGGCGCGCAAGCTCGCCGACGCCTTCGACGCCGCCGGGCTGGTCGGTGCGGTCGGGCACATCGAGCGCTACAACCCGGCCCTGCAGCAGGCCCGCTCCCGCCACGAGGCGGGTGAGCTGGGGGAGGTATACCAGGTGCAGACCCGGCGTCAGGGTCCGTTCCCGGCCCGCATCGCCGACGTCGGCGTGGTCAAGGACCTGGGCACCCACGACATCGACCTGACCGCGTGGGTCACCCAGCAGGAGTACGCCTCGGTGGCGGCACGCACCGCCTACAAGTCCGGGCGTGAGCACGAGGACCTCGTCGCCGTGGTCGGGCAGCTGGCCAACGGCACCGTCACCAGCCACCTGGTCAACTGGCTCTCGCCGCTGAAGGAACGGGTCACGATCATCACCGGCGAACGCGGGGCGTTCGTCGCCGACACCCTCACCGCCGACCTCACCTTCTTCGCCAACGGCGAGGTGCGCCACACCTGGGACGACATCGCCAACTTCCGCGGTGTCTCCGAAGGAGACGTGGTGCGCTACGCCATCGCCAAGCCCGAGCCGCTGAGGGTCGAGCACGAGAACTTCCGCGACGCCGTCCTCGGCAAGGACGCCGACATCGTGACCATGCACCAAGGCCTCACCACGGTGCGTGTCGCGGAGGCGTGCATAGAGTCGGCAACGACGGGGCAGACCGTGACTTTGGGGCGCTGACCCCGGCACGCCGACGTCCGCGACCCCCACGACAGGAAGAGGACCTGGTATGAAGTTCGGACTGTTCATCCCGCAGGGCTGGCGCATGGACCTGGTCGGCATCGACCCCGCCCAGCACTGGGGCGTGATGGCCGGGCTGGCGCGCCGCGCCGACGCCAACGAGGACTGGTCCTCGATCTGGGTGTTCGACCACTTCCACACGGTTCCGGTGCCCACCGAAGATGCCACCCACGAGGCATGGACCCTCATGGCGGCCTTCGCGGCGGTGACCGGCCGGGTCCGGCTGGGCCAGATGTGCAGCTGCATGAGCTACCGCAACCCCGCCTACCTGGCCAAGGTCGCCAGCACCGTCGACATCGTGTCCGAGGGTCGGGTCGAGATGGGGATCGGCGCGGGCTGGTACGAGCAGGAGTGGCGGGCCTACGGTTACGGCTTCCCCGGGGCGGGGGAGCGGCTGGGGCGGCTCCGCGAGGGTGTGGAGATCTTCCGACAGATGTGGACCACGGGCACCGCGACCCTCGACGGGAAGCACTACCAGGTAGACGGCGCGCGCTGCTGGCCGCGGCCGCTGCAGGGCACGTCGTCGCCCGGGTCCCCGCACAACGGCATCCCGATGTGGATCGCCGGGGGCGGGGAGAAGGTCACCCTGCGCATCGCCGCGCAGTACGCCGACTACACGAACTTCGCCGGCTCGCTCGAGGAGTTCACCCACAAGAGCGAGGTCCTGCGCGGCCACTGCGATGAGGTGGGCAGGGACTTCGACGAGATCGTCCGCAGCGCCGACTACGACGTCGTCATCGGCCATGACGAGCAGGAGATCGAGGACCGGCTGGCGGGGATCAGGGACCGTCTGGTGCAGGGGGGAACCCCCGAGGCCAGGGCGGACCGTCGCCTGCAGGACTACCGCCAGAGCCCACTCACCGGCACCCCGGAGCAGCTCGTGGAAAGGCTCCGGTCGTTCGAGAAGGTCGGCATGACCTACGCGATCACCAACTTCGCCGAGGCGGCCTACGACACCAGCGGCATGAAGCTGTTCGAGCAGGAGGTCATCCCCGAGCTCGTCGACCGCGAGCAGCACGGACACCTCTGGCACCTCGGCGCCCGCTGACCTCGACCACCTCGCGCACAGCCTCGGCGGCCCGGCCGGCAACGGAGGTCTGCGAGGCGTGCTCCACGGTCCACGCCCTGAGCCGAGCGCGCTCGGCTGGATCCGCCGGGGCCGCAAGCGCCTGCGCCATCGCCCGCGCCACCTGGCCGACGTCCCAGTCGCACGCCCAGCCGAGGCCGTGGTCCTCGACCATCGCGCGCCCGGGCCCCGGACCGGCATACACCACGGGCGTACCGCACCCGGTGGTCGCGAACATCTTGGTCGGGAAGGCGTAGTCGTAGCCCATCTGCGGGTGCAGCGACGCCAACCCGGCCCGGGCCCCGGTGAGCAGCGCGGCCACCTCGTTGCCCGGCAGCAGTCCGCGGAACTCGACCCGGTCGCCGACGAGCTGGCCGGCGCGGCGCCGGAGTGCGGCCTCCTCACTGCCCTGGCCGCACATCACCAGCTGCGCCTCGGGGAACTGGGCTGCCACCTGGGCGAAGGCGTCGACGAACACTCCTGCCCCCTGGATCTCGGACATGGTCCCGGCGTAGACCAGCGTCGCGGCGCTGGCTGTCGGGCCTGCGGTGGGCGCGAACACGTCGGTGTCAACGCCCGTCCCGACGACCACGACGTCCACCCGTCCGCGGGTCAGCCGCCGCACCTCCTCGGCAACCCCGTCGGACACGGCCAGCACGGTTGCCGCACCGGACATCGCCCACGCCTCGAGCCGGCGCAGCACTGCTACCAAGGGCGCGCTGACGCCGATGCCCTCGGCGGCTGTGGAGGACACGTCGCCGGCGTAGTAGAGGTAGGGCACCCGGCGCAGCGCGGTGAGAAGCCGCACGACGGCTCCGGTCGTCGGAGGTGGCTCGACGACGACCGCCTCCGGCCTGCCAGCCAGCAGCAGGCGCAGCGCGAGCGGCCCGTCGAAGCTCGCGAACTGCACGTACCCCCGCACGTTGCCGCCGGCGTCGCGCAACACGGGCCACCGGCTCACCCGCACACCCGCGGGGTCGGTGGGCCGCGCGGTGGCCGCCGGTGGACGGGTGGTGCGGACGTCGACGTCGACACCCTGGGCCGCCAAGGCGCCGGCCAGGGCGCCGAGCCGGTATGCCGCGGCACCAGGTTCCGGGGGGAACAGCCGGCAGGCGAAGAGGACACGGGGCCGACGGACGGTCATGCGCGCCGTCCCGGCCGACGCAGGGGCAGCAGCGCGAGGTCGGCTCGGCTCGCGGCCAGCCACAGGGCCAGGAAGACCAGGGCGGCCAGCGGGTCCGTCCACGGGGACAGCCCGGCCGAGCGCTGGAGCCACACGAGCAGCCCCACCACCACGAGGCCGGCGACGACGCGCGTGAACAGCCTGCCCCACCGGTGTCCGCCCGAGCGCCAGGTGATCACCACCGGGATCGTGGCGATGAACACCGTCCCGCACAGGTAGCCCAGCGCCACCCCGGTGGTGCCCAAGGGGCCGGTGGCCACCCACCACACCAGCGCCCCGACCCCCATGCCGAGCAGGCTCGAGCCCGTGGTGACCCACATCCCGCGCTGGGAGCGGGTGGTCAGCGCGTTGACGCTGGGCACCCCGAGGTTCGTTGCGAGGACGGCCAGCACGAGGACGGGAAGGAGGTCCTGTGCCGCCGCGAACCGCTCGCCCCAGATGAGCTGCACCGCGAGCCGGCTGCACAGGATGAGTGAGCCGAAGATGGCGACCATGACCAGGGCGAGCGCGCGCGTCGCCCGGTCGGTCTGGTCGTGGAAGGCAGTGTGGTCACCGCGCCCCCAGGCCTGGGCCATGGAGGGGAACAGCACGAGGCTGAGCGAGGCGGCCAGCATCGATGCCGGCGTCGCGAGGTTGAGTGCCGCGGCGTACTGGCCGGCGTCGGCGTCACCGGTGGCGACCTTGGCGGTGATCTGCGACAGCTGGAGGAAGCCCGTGCTGGCCAGGGACCCGGCGGCCCCGAGGGCCACGAACCCGTCGAGCTCGCGTCGCAACGGCGCCGCCGGCGTGCCACGAGCTCCGTGTGGCCATCCGGCGAGGGTGTACAACCCGTAGGTCAGGACCAGGGGCAGCACCAGGGCGGGTCCCCGGACGCCGAGCAGCAGCAGCAGGACCAGGGCGACCAGCCCGCAGATGACGCTGGCGACGTCCCACGACGTCGCCCTGGGCACCTGACGCGCGCCGAACTGGACACCCCGCGTGAAGCTGTACCCGGAGTACGCCAAGGTCAGCGCCGCGACGCTTGCCGCTCCCGGCCACGAGCCGTGGTCGATGAGCACCCACACACCTGCGCTGGCCAGGCCCAGGAGGATGCTGGTCTGGACGGTCCGCCTCGAGAGGTGCGCCGCGACGCTGTGCACCTCGTCGTCACGGCCCGCGCCGCGGGCTCGCGCGATGAACTTCGAGGCGGCGCTGCCCGTGGTGGTCGGCCACAGCAGCGCGAGGAGCGTCGCGGTGGCGATGGCCGAGGCCACGAGGCCGAGCTCGGCGCGGCCGGCCAAGCGCCCCACGAGGAAGGCCGTCACGAACCGCAGGCCGCCCTGCGCCAGCAGCCCGGTCGTGCTGAGCACGCTGCCCCGGGTGAGAGAGGTGTGTCCCGGGGTGTCGAGGTCGACGGGGCGCAGCATCCGCTCGGCGAGCTCGCGGGGCCTCACGTGCGTGCCGCCATGACGCGCTCGTAGGTCGCGCCGACGATGTCGACCCCGATGGCCGGACCGTGCCAGGTCTCCACCCAGGTCCGCCCCCGGCCAGGGTCGTGCGCGGCGCCCTCGAGCAGCGCCACGACCGCGTCGGTGACCGACTCCGGGTCGGTGCCGTACACGGGTGGTGCGCCCACGGCATACAAGGGCAGTGGGGCCGGCACCGCGAGCGGCGCTCCCGTGCCGAGCGCCTCCAGCTCGCTGGCTGACAGGATTCCCGCCGCCTGGCCCACGACTGCGCTAGCACCGGCCAACAGCGCGAGGTATGCCGCGTGGTCCAGCCGCGCGCGCAGCTGGACTCCCAGCCGGGCCGCCCGGCCCGCGGCCGGGCCCCAGTCCAGACCCACCACGTCGGCACGGTCGCCGACGGCGGCCAGCAGGCGCCGGGCCGTCTCGAGCTGGGCCTCGAGCCCCTTGACCGCCTCCCAGCGCGAGGCGAAGACGACCTGTGGCCGACCCCCGTGCGGCGCCCAGGGCGGCAGCGCCGCAGTGTCGACCGGCACGGGGACCAAGGTGGCGTCGGGACGCAGTGGCAGCACGTGCTCGGCGAGGTCCGGGGTGGAGTAGAAGACTGCCTCGGCGTCCCGCAGGCCCGCGCGGATCTGCGCGGTCCGCCCTGGCTGGTACTGCGCGCTGCGCACGTCGCTGCCGTGGCAGTGCAGGACGAACCGGCGGGTGACCGGGCGGACGTGGTGCAGGGTGGTTGCGGAATGGACGTGGACGACGTCGTGCCTGCGGGCGCCGACCGCGAGCCGGGCCAGCCAGCCCGCGCCGGTGGCTGCCCGCCGCACCTGACGGCTGAGGTGGTTCCCGCCCCCCGGGACGGTGGCGAGCGGAAGGTGGTCCCAGGGCAGGCCCCGCCGGCGTGCCTCGGCGACCAGGGCGATGGCGGTGGACGCCGCGTCGCCGACGTGCAGGGCCGTGACGACAGGACTCACGGGGATCCCGCCAGCAGGCGGCAGACCAGGCCCTCGACGACCTCCAGGTCGCGCTCGCTGCTGAGGTCGTGCGCGTGCCGGTGTGAGGCCTCCTTGCCGGCCGCGACGGCTGCCGGGTCGAGGCGACGCAGCGCGGCGACGAACGAGTCCTTGCCGAAGTCGTCGGACACCACCCCCAGGTCGTACTCGCGGACGAGCCTGGCCATCTCCGGGGCGGGGCCGACGGCGTGTGCCAACCTGGCCTGGACGAAGTCGAAGAACTTGTTGGGCAGGGCGAACTCGGCGTTGATGTTGATGGGCGGCATGCAGAAGGCGCCCACGTCGAACCGGTTGAGCGTGGCCGGGAGCTCGGCGGGAGCCACCGGTGGGTGGATCGTGACCCGGCCCGAGTCGCCGGCGAGCCGGGTCAGCTCGGCGAGGTAGCGGCCACCGTCCGCCGCAGGGACGAGGAAGAGGTCGAGCGTGCATCCGGTGACCTCGAGGGTGGCCTCCACGAGCATCTCGAGGTTGCGTCCCCTGATGGCGGCGCCGCTGTGCACGAGGCGGATCCGGCCCGGCTCCGGCGGGCTGGGCTGCAGGTCGCGCCACGGGCCGGCGTTGCGCACCACCTCGCACGGGGTGCCGTAGTGCTCGGTGTAGCGCTGGGCCAGCGGCTCGCAGACGGTGGTGACCGCGGCGGAGCGTGGGAGGTACTCGCGGCAGACGTGCTCCATCAGGGGCCCGATGAGCAGCCTCCAGGACGTCACGTGGGAGAACTCCTGGGCCGCCCACTCGTGCATGTCCGCCCAGACCGGCGCCCCACGGGCCGCCCGGTGGGCGAGGGGGAGCGCCCGCGCGTCGTTGGCGACGACGAGGTCGAAACGCTGGTCGCCGATGAGCTCAAGCCCCCGCTGCAGACCTGGCGCGGCCATCTCGACGGAGTGAAGGCGTCGCCCGGCGAGTCGCGCGACGCCGAGCGGGGTGCGGGGCAGGGAGTTGAGGCCGTCCTCGACCTGCAGGTGTGCCGTCGCGGCCGGGGGCTTGGGGCCGTAGCCGACCGTGGTCACCTCACCGTGCCTGGCGAGGGCGTCGACCTGCCGAAGCACGCGCGCGTCCCGGGTGAGTGGCGACAGCGAGATGCACAGGATCCGGGGCGCGCTCACAGGCGGGGAGTCTACGGGCCGCGGCAGTGGTGGGTGACACACCCGCGGGCCGTGAGAGCACGGCCTACCAGCCGGTAGCCTTGGCCCGTGAGCACCGGCAACACCGACTTCCCCCTCTTCGCCATCTCCGAGGACCACGAGGCGCTGCGCGAGGCCGTGCGCGCCGTGGCGCAGGACAAGATCGCGCCGTTCGCGGCGGCGGTCGACGAGGAGGCGCGCTACCCGCAGGAGGCGCACGACGCCCTCGTGGCCAGCGACTTCTTCGCACCGCACATCGCCGAGGAGTACGGCGGCGTCGGCGCCGACGCGCTCGCGACGTGCATCGTCATCGAGGAGGTCGCCAGGGTCGACGCGTCCGCCTCCCTGATCCCGGCGGTCAACAAGCTGGGCACGATGCCGCTGATCCTGGCCGCGAACGAGGACGTCAAGAAGCGCTACCTGACGCCCGTGGCGGCGGGGGAGTCGACCTTCTCCTACGGGCTGTCCGAGCGGGAGGCGGGCTCGGACACCGCGGCGATGAAGACGCGCGCGCGCCTGGACACCGCGGCCGGGGACGGCTCCTGGATCCTGAACGGCCAGAAGTCGTGGATCACCAACGCCGGTGTCTCCGACTACTACACGGTGCTCGCCGTCACCGACCCCGAGGGCCGCCGGGGTGCGAACGTGACCGCGTTCGTCGTCGAGAAGTCCGACGAGGGCTTCACGTTCGGGGAGAAGGAGCACAAGCTGGGGATCAAGGGCAGCCCGACACGCGAGCTGCACTTCGACCACGTGCGCATCCCCGCGGACAGGGTCGTCGGCGAGGTCGGCGCGGGCCTGAAGATCGCGCTGGCGACCCTGGACCACACCCGCGTCACGATCGGGGCGCAGGCGGTGGGGATCGCCCAGGGCGCGCTCGACCACGCGCTGGCCTATGTCAAGCAGCGCAAGCAGTTCGGCAAGCACGTCGCCGAGTTCCAGGGCGTGCAGTTCATGCTCGCCGACATGGGGATGAAGGTCGAGGCCGCGCGCCAGCTGGTGTATGCCGCGGCCGCCAGGTCCGAGCGCGGCGACAAGGACCTGCCGTTCTTCGGCGCGGCGGCCAAGTGCTTCGCCTCCGACGTCGCGATGGAGGTCACCACCGACGCGGTGCAGCTGTTCGGCGGGGCCGGGTACGTGCGTGACTTCCCGGTCGAGCGGATGATGCGCGACGCCAAGATCACCCAGATCTACGAGGGCACCAACCAGGTCCAGCGGGTCGTCATGGCCCGCCAGCTGCTCCGGTAGGCGGTCAGCCGCCGGACGGCTTGCCGTCGGTGCCCGGGGGAGGCGTCTCGAGGGCCTTGTCCTCGCGGATGTCCTTGAACAGCGCCTTGGCCCGGTTGGTGTTCCACTTGACCGAGGAGCCCGCCGACGTCTGGTAGTTCAGGTCCTGGATCGGCACGACCAGGCTCAGCGCCTGGTCATTCGACGCGGCACGCAGCGCCTGCAGCACCCGGGTCGCGTCGCGCAGAGAGGTGTCCTCGCCGACGATGAGGCCGTTGGCCGCCGCGTGGCTGAAGCTCCAGTAGCGGGTGGGCACCAGGACCGTGGAGGGGGTCAGCGCCTTCTTCATGATGGCGCCGAGGAACTGTCGCTGCCGCTCTGCCCGGCCGATGTCGCCCCGCGGGTCGGAGTAGCGGGCGCGGACGTAGCCGAGGGCGTTCTTGCCGTCGAGGACCTGGCAGCCCTTCTTGAGGTTGATGCCCGCCTTCTTGTCGTTCATGTTGAACGGCACGCAGATCCGCACCCCGCCGACGCTGTCGACGACGGAGGCGAAGCCGGCGAACCCGATCTCGACGTACCCGTCGACGTGCACGTCGGTGACCTGCTCGACGGTCTGCACGAGCAGGTTCGGGCCGCCGATCGAGAAGGAAGCGTTGATCTTGTTGCTTCCGTGGCCGGGGATCGGCACGTAGCTGTCGCGTGGGATAGAGATGAGCGCTGGCTTGCCGCCGTCCTGCGGCACGTGGACCAGGATGATCGAGTCGGTGCGGCGGCCGGCGGCGTTCCCGGTCGCGAACTCCTTCTTCTGCGCCTTCGTGAGCCCTTCTCGGCTGTCGGAGCCGACCAGGAGGTAGTTGAAGCCGCGCGTGTCCGCCGGACGGTTGCCCGCTGGCGTCGTGTCCACCTTGGAGACCGTGTTCCACGCGTGGAACGGGGTGAACACCATGAAGGCGAGCCACGCAACGACGAGCAGGACCACCACCCTGACCACGGGAATCCGTCGGCGCCGACCCTGCCGGGGTGCGCGAGCGGCCGCCGGGGCGGCCTGACGGCCGCCGGGGTCCGAGCCGCTGGCGCCCTCCGTGGCATCGCCGCGGTGACTTCGCCGGCGACCCCGCACATCGACGGTGTAGACGTCGTCCTGCGAGCCGACGTCACCGGTCGAGGGCGACCGCCCGCCGCCCGCCTGGGGGATAGGGCGGGCCTGGTCGGGGCCGGGAGGGCGTCCACTCATGCCGACCAGTGTCGGTTGCCAGTCGCACCTGAGGCAAAGCGACGGCCCACGACACACTGACAATCACATGCGTCACATGATTCACACACGGCCTGCCCCATACTGATCCGCCATGAGCGGCACGCTGACCGCGTCCCGGCCGGACGCCGACTCCGGCATCTACATTTGGGGCCGGTCCAGCTCCCTGCGACCCCCGGCGGGAACGCTCGCGCCGGCGCTGCGCCGGCGGCGGGCCTTCACCCTGCTCCTGCTGACGCTGGTCCTGCCGGGCAGCGCCCAGCTCGTGGCCGGGAGCAGGTGGCTGGGTCGCATCGCGCTGCGGATCTGGCTCCTGCTCGCCCTGGGTGCGGCAGCGCTCGTCCTGCTCCTCGTCGTCTCCCGGTCCTCCGCGCTGGGCTTGCTGGGGCGCGGCTGGTTCCTCGGCATCGTCCAGTGGGTCATGGCTGCGTATGCCGTGTTGTGGGCTGTGCTCTTCGTCGACGCCTGGCGCCTCGGTGGACCGGCAAGCCTCGTGGTCAAGGCCCGTCGGTGGCTCACGGTGACGACCGCCGCAATGCTCGTCCTCACTTCGGGTGGCCTCGTCTACGCGGCGTCCACAGTGGGCGCCGGGCGGAATGCGCTGGGCGCCCTCTTCGTCGGCACGCACGCAGCCAAGGCGACGGACGGGCGGTACAACATCCTGCTGCTCGGCGCCGACTCCGGGAAGGACCGTGTCGGGACCCGGCCGGACAGCATCCAGCTCGTGAGCGTCGACTCCGACACCGGGCGCGCCGTGACCTTTGGCTTCTCCCGGGACACCGAGAACATCAACTTCCGCGCCGGCTCCACGATGGCCCGGCTGCTGCCCGAGGGCTGGAACTGCGGCGACCAGTGCCTGCTCAACGGCCTGTTCACCTGGGCGCAGGACCATGCCTCGCAGTTCCCGCCCGGCACGGTCAGTCCCGGTGTAGTGGCCACCCGCGAGGCGGTGGAGGCGTTGAGCGGCCTGACCGTCCACTACTACGTGATGGTCGACCTCAAGGGCTTCCAGAAGATGGTCGACGCGGTCGGGGGCCTCGACGTGAACGTCAAGCACCGCACGCCGATCGGCGGCGGGACCTCCGCGATCAAGGGCTGGATCGAGCCGGGGCCCCAGCACCTCGACGGTTACCACGCCCTCTGGTACGCCAGGTCGCGGCAGGGCTCGACCAACTACGAGCGGATGGCGCGGCAGCGCTGCGTCACCACGGCGATGGTCGACCAGCTCGACCCCCAGACCGTGCTGCTGCGGTTCCGAAAGATCGCCGAGGCCAGCACGGGGCTGATCCAGACCGACCTGCCGCAGTCCGAGCTGGGTC
>JAICSZ010000129.1 GCA_025936615.1 Pedococcus sp.
AGCGGCGCCCGTCTCGCGCCCGCTCTGGCGCGACCGCAGGTTCGTCACGTACTGGGTCGGCCAAGGGGTCTCCCAGTTCGGCGACCGGATCACCGAGCTCGCCGTCCCGCTCATCGCGATCACCACCCTGCACGCCGGGGCCCGCACGGTCGGGCTGCTGACCGCGGCCGTCTGGGCGCCCAACCTGCTGTCGCTGTTCATCGGCACGTGGGTCGACCACCACGAGCGCAAGCGACGGCTGCTCATCCTGGCCGACGTGCTGCGCGCTGTCGTTCTCGTGACCCTGCCGTTCGCCCACTGGTTCGGACTGGTCACGCTGACCCAGCTGTTCGCCGTCGCGTTGGTCGCCGGGCTCGGGCAGGTGCTCTACCAGACGTCGTACCCGAGCTTCTTCGTCGGGCTGGTGCGCCGCGACCAGTACGTCGAGGCGAGCAGCCTGCTCAGCTCGACCCGTTCGGCATCGTTCGTGGCCGGCCCGGCGGTGGCGGGCGGGCTCATCCAGGCGCTCACGGCGCCGGTCGCCATGGTGGTGGACGCGGTGTCCTTCCTGGTCTCGGCGGTGCTCATCGGACGTGTGCAGGTCGCGGACCTCCCGGTGGACCCGGCACCTGCCGGTGGGTTGCTGCGCCGCGCGCGCGGCGGCATGGTCCTGGTGCTGCGGCACCCATACCTGCGGTCGTCGCTGGCCTGTGCCACGACGATCAACTTCTTCAACCTCATGGTCGGGGCGCTCGTGATCCTCTACGCCAGCCGGCACCTGGGACTCTCTGCTGGGCTCATCGGCCTGGCCCTGGGCATCGGGGCGACTGGTGGGCTGCTCGCAACCCTCGTGGTGGGGCGGCTGTCCCGCATCATGGGCGTCGGCCGGACCGTCGCGATGGGCGCGGTGCTGTTCTCGGCACCGTTCGCCTTCGTCCCGCTGGCGGGCGGCCCGCTGTGGGCGCGGGCCGGCGCGCTCGCCCTGGTGGAGTTCGTCTCGGCGTTCGGCGTCATGTGCTTCGACGTGCCGCTCAACGCCCTCATGACCGCAGTCACGCCAGACCCGGTCCGCAGCCGGGTTGTCGGCGCGTTCTCGACGGTCAACTACGGCATCCGCCCCGCCGGGGCCATCGTCGGTGGCCTGCTCGGCGACGCGATCGGCGTCGGCCCGACGATGGTCGTGGCCGCCATCGGTGGGACGCTCGCCTTCGTGTGGCTGCTGCCCTCGCCCATCGTTTCAACCCGGAGCATCGACGACATAGAGGTCCCGCAGGCACCCGTCGGCACGCCTACCTGAGCTGCGGCGCCCCTTAGTCCGCGAGGGCCCAGCCGCGCTCGGCGAGGGCGTCCAGAAGGAAGCGGACCGCCACCGGGCCGACCCCGTGCAAGCCCGCCAGCTGCGCCTCGGTGAGCTCGCGGACCTGCTCCAGCGTCCAGATGCCCTCGGCCCGCAGCGCCCGGGTTGCCGGGGCGCCGATGCGGGGGAGCGGGGTGCCCGCGGGTGCGGCCTGACGGTCCCGTCGCGGAGCGCCGGCCTCGGCGTCGACGACGGCAACCCCGCGTGGTGACAGGCGGTAGCCGATGTCGAGTGACTCGGTGAGGCCCAGCTCCTTGAGCTTGCGCACGTCCCGCTTGAAGCTCGGGGTGTCACGGCCCAGCTCGGCGGCGAGCTCCGGCGCCCGCACCGTGGGGGAGCGGTCGATGATGCCGAGCGTCGCCCGGGTCCAGGGACCGATGGCCGAGGCAGCATCGAGCCGGTCGAGTCGCCCACGGATCGCGACGACCTCCTCGGGTGTGGGCACGGCGGCGCGCAGCGCCTCACGGGGGTCAGCGCCCGCGAAGCGGAGACCGACCCGCCACACCGGCCTGTCTGCCTTGGCCTCGAGCAGCTGGCGCAGCTGGGCGACCGACGCGGCGCCGGCCCGCTTCGCCTGCGCCGCCGTGATCCGCGACGCGGCCACCTGCTCCACGCTGGTCACCTCGAGCAGGCCCACGCGTGTCCGGAGCCGCGTCCCGACGAGGACCCTCGGGCGGTCCCACCGCCGAAAGGCCAGGTCGACGTCCCCGGCCTTGATCGCGGCCAGGGTGTCCGGGCGGATCATCATGCCGGCAACCTACCCGCGGGTCGGGTCTGTGCCAGTACCGGAACTCCGGTAGTTCGGGCACCAACAGCCGAAGGGGCGGGCGGGTGCCGGGCGTCCCGGATGGTGGGCGGCTGGGACCGGACGTTGGACGTATGCCGTGTGCGCGGCATACCCTCGACGCGTGCGTTCCACGCGCCTCCTCCTTCGCCGCCGCGGCGGGGCCTGACCGATCAGCCGCCCCTCGTCGCGGTGTTCGCGTTGCCGGCTGAGGCTCCCGCAGGGAGCCGCCACAGCGAATCGTTAGGCGAGAGAACATGATCCACCCGCAGCAGCCGTCGGGCATGCCGGTCGCGAAGTACGTCCCCTTCCAGGACCAGATCACCGTCGACCTGCCTGACCGCACCTGGCCCACCAGGGTCCTCGAACGGGCACCCCGCTGGTGCGCCGTCGACCTGCGCGACGGCAACCAGGCGCTCATCGACCCGATGAGCCCGGAGCGCAAGAAGCGGATGTTCGACCTGCTCGTGCGGATGGGCTACAAGGAGATCGAGGTCGGCTTCCCGAGCGCCAGCCAGACCGACTTCGACTTCGTGCGGATGCTCATCGAGGACAACCTGATCCCCGACGACGTCACGATCCAGGTGCTCACCCAGTGCCGCGACCACCTCGTCGAGCGCACCTTCGACGCGATCCGTGGGGCCAGGCAGGCGATCGTGCACTTCTACAACTCGACGTCGGTGCTCCAGCGCCGGGTGGTGTTCGGCCTGGACCAGGACGGCATCGTCGACATCGCCCTGCAGGCGGCGCGACTGTGCCGCAAGCTCGAGGAGACGGTGCCCGACACGGTGGTCTACTACGAGTACAGCCCCGAGTCCTACACCGGCACCGAGCTCGAGTTCGCGGTCCGGATCTGCAACGAGGTTGCCGACGTCATCGACCCGACGCCCGACCACAAGATGATCATCAACCTCCCGGCGACCGTGGAGATGGCGACTCCCAACGTCTACGCCGACTCGATCGAGTGGATGGTCCGCCACCTCGAGCGGCGCGAGTCCATCGTCGTCAGCCTGCACCCGCACAACGACCGGGGCACCGGTGTCGCGGCGGCCGAGCTCGGCTACCTCGCCGGCGCCGACCGCATCGAGGGCTGCCTGTTCGGCAACGGCGAGCGCACCGGCAACGTCGACCTCGTCACGTTGGGGATGAACCTGTTCAGCCAGGGCATCGACCCGCAGATCGACTTCTCCAACCTCGACGAGATCCGCCGCACCGTCGAGCACTGCAACCAGCTGCCCGTGCCCGAGCGGCACCCCTGGGGTGGCGACCTGGTCTTCACCGCGTTCTCCGGGTCCCACCAGGACGCGATCAAGAAGGGCTTCGAGGACATGGACCGCCAGGTGGCCGCGAGTGGGAAGCCGATCAACGACCTGGTGTGGGGCGTGCCCTACCTGCCGATCGACCCCCACGACGTCGGCCGGTCCTACGAGGCGGTGGTGCGGGTCAACAGCCAGTCCGGCAAGGGCGGCGTTGCCTACATCCTCAAGGCCGAGCACCAGCTCGACCTGCCACGGCGCCTGCAGATCGAGTTCAGTGGCGTCGTGCAGGCCAAGACCGACAGCGAGGGCGGGGAGGTCAGCCCGGCCCAGCTGTGGGACGCGTTCCAGGACGAGTACCTGCCGGCCACCGACGGCGCGGTCAACCGGTGGGGCCGCTTCACCCCCGTGGGCCACACCCTCGTCAGCGAGGACGACGGCCTCGACCGGATCAGCGCCACCATGCTCGACCGCGGGGAGGAGATCGTCGTCGAGGGCTCGGGCAACGGCCCCATCGCGGCGTTCATCGACGGGCTGTCGACGCTGGGCATCGACGTGCGTGTGCTCGACTACGCCGAGCACGCCCTGTCCGCCGGTGGCGACGCGAAGGCGGCTGCCTACGTCGAGTGCGCGGTCGGCGACCGCGTGCTGTGGGGTGTCGGGCTGCACTCCTCGATCGTCAAGGCGTCGCTGACCGCGGTGCTCTCTGCGGTGAACCGGGCGCAGCGCGAAGCCGCACCCGCCTGACCTCGCCTGCCTGTTGGTGCCGAAACTTCCCGGTTCCCGGAACTTTCGGCAGCGACTCCACGGGCAGGCGAAGCGAGCGAGTGGTCCTGACTAGGCTCAGGCCATGCCTTCTGGTGATCGCACCCGACGCGACGTGTACGTCTACGACGCGGTGCGGACGCCCTTCGGGAGGTATGCCGGCGCGCTGGCGGGGGAGCGTCCTGACGACCTCGCGGCAGTGGTCCTGCGTGCCATCCTGGAGCGGTCTCCCGGCCTCGACCCGGCCCGGGTCGACGAGGTGGTGCTGGGCAACGCCAACGGCGCCGGCGAGGAGAACCGCAATGTCGGCCGGATGGCAGCGCTGCTGGCCGGCCTGCCCACCTCGGTGCCCGGGTCGACCGTCAACCGCCTGTGCGGGTCGAGCCTCGACGCCGCCATGTCCGGCTCGCGCATGGTCGAGGTGGGAGACGCCGAGCTCGTCCTGGTCGGCGGCGTCGAGTCGATGTCGCGCGCTCCCTGGGTGCTGCCCAAGACCGAGCGTCCGTACCCCGCCGGCGACTCCGCCCTGGTGTCGACCACTCTGGGCTGGCGGCTGGTCAACCCGCAGATGGACGACGCCTGGACGGTCTCGCTCGGTGAGGCCACCGAGCAGCTGCGCGAACGTGAGGGCATCACGCGGCAGCGGCAGGACGAGTTCGCCCTGCGCTCGCACCACAGTGCGGCGGCTGCGTGGGCGGACGGGTTCTACGACGACCTCGTCGTGGCGGTGCCCGGTGTCGAGCTGGCCCGCGACGAGTCGATCCGCCAGGACACCAGCCTCGAGCGGCTGGCCGGCCTCAAGCCGGTGTTCCGCAAGGACGGCACGGTCACGGCCGGCAGCTCCTCACCCTTGAACGACGGCGCCTCCGCGGCGCTGATCGGTTCACCCCGTGCCGCGGAGCTCCTCGGACGAGACCCGCAGGCGCGCATCGCAGGGCGCGGCGCCTTCGCCCTCGAGCCGCAGTACTTCGGCTTCGCACCCGTCGAGGCGGCGAACCGCGCGCTGGAGCGGGCGGGGGTCGGCTGGGACCAGGTGGGTGCGGTGGAGCTCAACGAGGCGTTCGCCGCCCAGTCACTGGCGTGCATCGACGCGTGGAAGGTCGACCCCGACATCGTCAACGCCAAGGGGGGAGCCATCGCCATCGGACATCCCCTGGGCGCGTCCGGCACCCGGATCCTCGGAACGCTGGCCAAGCGGCTCCGGGTATCCGGCGAGCGGTGGGGCGTCGCGGCCATCTGCATCGGCGTCGGCCAGGGCCTCGCCGTCGTGCTCGAGAACGTCAGCGCACGCCCCGCGGCCTGAACTGGATCGAGATCCTGGGCCCGACTGCGTGGCTGGTCTTGGGGATGCAGTGGTCCCAGGTGCGCTGGCACGAGCCACCCATCACCACGAGGTCGCCGTGGCCGAGGGAGAACCCGAGCGACTCCCCGCCGCCCCGCGGACGGAGCATCAGCGAGCGCGCCGAGCCGATCGACAGGATCGCGACCATGGTGTCGAGGTTGCGGGCCCGGCCGATGCGGTCGCCGTGCCAGGCGACGGAGTCGCGACCGTCGCGGTAGAGGCACATGCCGGCGGTCACGAACCGCTCACCCAGCTCCGCGGCATACCAGTCGCTGAGCCCTTCACGAGCCTGGGTGAGGACGGGGTGGGGCAGCGGCTCGTCCTCGCCGTAGAACTTGAGCAGGCGAGGAACGTCCACCATGCGCTCGTACATCTCACGCCGCTCTGCGTGCCACGGCACGTCGTGGTGGAGCGCGTCGAAGAGCGCCTCGGCACCGGCGAGCCAGCCGGGCCGGTAGTCGACCCAGGCGCCACGGCGCAGCGACGTGCGCTGCAACCCGGAGCCGACGGGGCGCAACTCGATCTGGTCAGCGGTGTCGAGCAGGGACCCCTGCAGCGCGAAGGCCATGCCCGCAGCATACGCCGCCTTCGAACACCTGTTCCATGCCGTGGGCCGCGGGTCGGCTACTTCGCGGCGGTCCAGTGGAACTGTAGGGAGGCTGCGGTGTGGTCGGAGGCGGCCGAGGTCATGGAGCCGACGTGCCCCGCGTAGTCGCAGTAGACGGTCGAGGGGGAAGGTGCCGTCGACGTGGGAGTGGCGCTCGCCGGCAGGGAGACCGCGGTCGCCAGGGCAACGAGGACTGCCGAACCCACACCCAACAGGGCGCCGGTGCGTGCTGAGCGCCGCATGTGCCGACCTCCGAACGGGCTCTTTTGAATGGACGCCCCACACCGCGCCGCTACCAGAGGGCGGCGCGTGCGCTGGTGGCCGCGCGGCATACCGGCAAACCCGGCGTGACTTGAGACAATGACCCCATGCCGTTGTACCGCGACGAGGGCATCGTCCTGCGCACCCACAAGCTGGGCGAGGCCGACCGCATCGTCACCCTGCTCACCCGCCGACTGGGCAAGGTCCGGGTCGTGGGCAAGGGCGTGCGCCGCACCAAGAGCCGGTTCGGGGCGCGGCTCGAGCCGGGCATGCACG
>JAICSZ010000486.1 GCA_025936615.1 Pedococcus sp.
CCTCCTGTCCTCAGCCGCAGCAGGCAACAACCAAGACTACGAAGGTGACTGAGTAACCGTGTCACAGCAGTACGACGAAGAGCTCCAGGGCGCTACCTCGGCCGACGTCGAGGAGCAGTCGTCCCCCGAGACGGCCCCCGAGACGGCCTCCGAGACGGCCACCGAGACGGCCTCCGAGCGGGCCGACGACACGGTCGACGTCGACGCCGACCGGGACGTGGTCGCCGACGAGGCCGCCGCGGACTCCGAGACGGTTCCCGCTGCCGACGAGGACTCGGGCGTCACGCCCGACGACCAGGAGCCGGCCGCCGGCTCGCCGGTCGACGAGGCGCCCGCCGACCCGCTCGAGGAGTTCCGCGAGTCACTGCGCTCGAAGGTCGGCGACTGGTTCGTCGTACACACCTACTCCGGCATGGAGAACCGGGTGAAGGCGAACCTCGAGAACCGGATCACCTCCCTGAACATGGAGGACTACATCCACGAGGTGATCGTGCCGACCGAGGAGGTCGCGGAGATCAAGAACGGCCAGCGCAAGCTGGTCAAGCGCACCGTGCTCCCCGGCTACGTGCTGGTCCGGATGGACCTGACCGACGAGTCCTGGTCGGCCGTGCGGCACACCCCCTCGGTGACCGGGTTCGTCGGGCACAGCCACCAGCCGGTCCCGCTCAGCCTCGACGAGGTGGAGAGCATGCTGGCCCCGGCCGTCGTGGCCCAGGTCGAGGCCGCCGGGACGCCGGAGCAGCAGGCCGCCACCGCCACCAAGAAGAAGGTCGAGGTCGCCGACTTCGACGTGTCCGACTCGGTCATGGTCGTCGACGGGCCGTTCGCCACCCTGCACGCCACCATCACCGAGATCAACGCCGAGTCGCAAAGGGTCAAGGCGCTCGTCGAGATCTTCGGCCGGGAGACCCCGGTCGAGCTCAGCTTCAGCCAGATCCAGAAGGTCTGAGGCCGCCGGCCGCCTCCGGGTCGCTCGCCGGACCACCACCTGCAACACGTAAGGAACCGAGGAAGAGGAATGCCTCCCAAGAAGAAGATCGCCGCGCTGGTGAAGGTGCAGCTGCAGGCCGGTGCGGCCACCCCGGCACCGCCGGTCGGCACCGCGCTGGGCCCGCACGGCGTGAACATCATGGAGTTCTGCAAGGCCTACAACGCGCAGACCGAGCAGATGCGCGGGAACGTCGTACCCGTCGAGATCACCATCTACGAGGACCGCTCGTTCACGTTCATCACCAAGACCCCGCCGGCCGCGGAGCTGATCAAGAAGGCCGCCGGCCTGCAGAAGGGCTCCGGCGTGCCGCACAAGGAGAAGGTCGGCAGGCTGACCAAGGACCAGGTCCGCGAGATCGCCACCACCAAGCTCCCTGATCTCAACGCCAACGACCTCGACGCCGCCGTCAAGATCGTCGAGGGCACCGCCCGTTCGATGGGCATCACCACCGAGTAGCACGACGGCGGGCCGTCCGGTCCGTCGAGATCACCGTGGCAGGGCAGCTGAGCGCCCGTTCACCACACTCTGGAAGAGAAGGAACCAGACATGCAGCGCAGCAAGACCTACCGCTCGTCGGCCGAGACGTTCGACAAGGACGTGGCCTACGCCCCGTTCGAGGCCATCAAGCTCGCCAAGGCCGGCAGCAAGAAGAAGTTCGACGAGAGCGTCGACGTCGCCATGCGGCTCGGCGTCGACCCCCGCAAGGCGGACCAGATGGTCCGGGGCACCGTGAACCTCCCCAACGGCACCGGCAAGACCGCCCGGGTGCTCGTGTTCGCCAGCGGCGACAAGGCCGAGGCCGCGCGTGAGGCCGGCGCCGACCACGTCGGCGCGGACGAGCTGATCGAGCGCGTCGGCGGCGGCTGGCTGGACTTCGACGCGGTCGTCGCCACGCCG
>JAICSZ010000452.1 GCA_025936615.1 Pedococcus sp.
AGCCCGCCGGGCAGCACGACCTCCAGCCGCTTGCCGCCCACCTCGACGACAACTGTCTGGCGCTCGCCAGCCTGTTCGGGCACCTCGGGTGAGGACCCGGCATACGGGGGTATCTGGTTGTCGAACTCGGTCTCGATCCAGCGGGTGTGCACCGTGAACGGCTTGTCCCCCTCGGGGGCGAAGGCCGGGTCATCCACGACGACCCGGTCGAACGGCAGCACCGTCGGCATGCCGTCCACGACGAACTCGGCCAGCGCCCGCCGGGAGCGCTCGAGCGCCTGGTGGCGGTCGCGCCCCGTCACGATGAGCTTGGCGAGCATGGAGTCGAAGGCACCACCGACGACGTCACCCTCGATGACCCCCGAGTCCAGCCGCACCCCGGGGCCGGAGGGCGGGTCGAAGACCGCAACCACGCCCGGTGCGGGCAGGAAGCCGCGTCCGGCGTCCTCGCCGTTGATCCGGAACTCGATCGAGTGGGCGATCGGCTCCGGGTCGTCGTAGCCGAGGGCCTCGCCGTTGGCGATGCGGAACTGCTCGCGGACCAGGTCGATGCCGGTGACCTCCTCGGTGACCGGGTGCTCGACCTGCAGGCGGGTGTTGACCTCCAGGAAGGAGATGGTGCCGTCCTGCCCGACGAGGAACTCACACGTGCCGGCGCCGGTGTAGCCCGCCTCGCCCAGGATCGCCTTGGAGGCGCGGCGCAGCTCGGCGTTCTGCTCCTCGGTCAGGAACGGCGCGGGCGCCTCCTCGACGAGCTTCTGGTGGCGGCGCTGCAGCGAGCAGTCGCGCGTCGAGACGACGACGACGTTGCCGTGGGTGTCGGCCAGGCACTGGGTCTCGACGTGGCGGGGCTTGTCGAGGTACCGCTCGACGAAGCACTCGCCACGCCCGAACGCCGACACGGCCTCGCGGACCGCGGAGTCGAACAGCTCGGGGATCTCCTCGATCGTGCGGGCCACCTTGAGCCCTCGGCCACCGCCGCCGTAGGCAGCCTTGATCGCCACGGGCAGCCCGTGCTCCTTCGCGAACGCCACGACCTCGTCCGCACCCTCGACCGGGTCGGGGGTGCCCGGCACCAGCGGCGCCTTCGCAGTGGCCGCGATGTGCCGTGCCTTGACCTTGTCGCCCAGGGAGTCGATCGCCTCGGGGGAGGGGCCGACCCACGTCAGCCCGGCGTCGATCACGGCCTGGGCGAAGGAGGCGTTCTCCGCGAGGACCCCGTAGCCGGGGTGCACCGCGTCGGCACCAGACTTGTGGGCCACCTCGATGAGCTTGTCCTGCACGAGGTAGGAGTCACCGGGCGTCGAGCCCCCGAGCGCGTAGGCCTCGTCGGCGACCTTGACGTGCAGGGCGTCGCGGTCCGGGTCGGCGTAGACGGCGACCGAGCCGATCCCGCTGTCGCGGCAGGCTCGGGCGATCCGCACGGCGATCTCGCCGCGGTTTGCGATCAGGACCTTGGAGATTGGCGCCATGCGGCGGAGCCTAGCCGCTCACTCACGTGAGCCATCACCTGTGGCAGGTGTGGGATGGCCAACACCGGTGGGCCGCCCGCTGGCGAGGCAGGCTCTACATTTGGCGGCATGACTGCCTCGGAGGAAGCTCGCTCGGTCCGCAACCTCGAGGAAGGAGTGCAGCGGGACTTCTCGACGGCGATGTCCTACGGCGACTACCTCGACCTCGGGCGCCTGCTGTCGGCCCAGCACCCGCGCAGCCAACCCCCGCAGCACGACGAGCTGCTCTTCATCATCCAGCACCAGGTCGCCGAGCTGTGGCTCAAGCTCACGCTGCACGAGCTGCGGTCGGCGCGCTCGCTGCTCGCCGCCGACGACCTGCCCCAAGCGCTCAAGCGGCTGGCCCGGGTCAAGCACATCCAGACCCAGCTCACCGAGCAGTGGTCGGTCCTGGCGACGCTGACCCCGAGCGAGTACGCCGAGATCCGGCCCTTCCTGGCCACCTCCTCCGGGTTCCAGTCGTTCCAGTACCGCTCGGTCGAGTTCCTGCTCGGCAACAAGAACCGCGACATGGTGGCCGTGTTCGCCCACGACCCGGCGGCGCAGGGGATGCTGGCCACCGCGCTCGAGGAGCCGAGCATCTACGACGAGTTCCTGCGCTTCCTGCACCGCAAGGGCTACGAGATCCCCGCCGCGGTGCTCGAGCGTGACCTCACCCAGCCCTACCGGATGGACGAGGACCTGGTCAGTGTCTTCGCCGCGGTCTACGCCGACCCCACCCACCACTGGGGCGTCTACGAGACGTGCGAGGAGCTCGTCGACATCGAGGACAACTTCCAGCAGTGGCG
>JAICSZ010000227.1 GCA_025936615.1 Pedococcus sp.
ATCCCGCTGTCACCGGAGGTGGTGCGGGTGTGGCTGCCGCCGGACGCGAACACGACGATCTCGATCATGGACCACTGCCTGCGCAGCACGAACCACGTCAACCTCGTCGTCGTGGACAAGCAGAAGCACCTGCAGTACCTCAGCCTCGAGGAGGCCAACCAGCACTGCGCGGCGGGTGCCGGCATCTGGGACTGGGCGGGCACCGCGGCCACCGACGAGCAGCCCGACATCGTGCTGGCCTGCGCCGGCGATGTGCCCACCCAGGAGTCGCTGGCTGCCGCCGAGCTGCTGCGCGACTACGTTCCTGACCTGAAGGTGCGGTTCGTCAACGTCGTCGACCTCATGGCCCTGCTCCCGGAGAACGACCACCCCCACGGCTTCGCGGACAGCCAGTTCGACGAGCTGTTCACCCCCGACGAGCACGTCGTCTTCGCCTTCCACGGCTACCCGCGGGCGGTGCACCAGCTGATCCACGGGCGCAGCAACCCGGGGCGGTTCCACGTCCGCGGCTTCAACGAGCAGGGCACGACCACCACGCCGTTCGACATGGTGGTGCTCAACCGGATGAGCCGCTTCCACCTCGCCAAGGAGGTACTGCGGCGGTCTCGTCGGCGCGTGGCCGGCTGGGACGAGCTGGCGCGGCTGTGTGACCGACGGCTCGAGGAGCACGAGGTCTACATCCGCGAGCACCTCGAGGACCTGCCCGACATCGCGACCTGGACCTGGCGCGGAGCCTCCGCCCCGGCCGAAGGCTAGGTTCGCCTCCGTGGGGACGAGCATCTACCTCGCCGGCACCGAGGCCAGGTCCGGCAAGTCGGCGGTCGCGGTCGGCATCCTGGACCAGCTGACCCGCAGGGCCGGGCGCGTGGGGGTGTTCCGGCCGATCGTGCGCGCCGGGCAGCCCGACGAGCTGGTCGCGACCCTGCTCGCCCAGCTGCCGGGCGAGCCGGAACCGGCCAAGGCCTGCGGGGTCACCTACGACGACCTGCACGAGAGTCCGGAGCGCGCGATGGGCGTCATCGTGGACCGGTTCCACGAGGTCGCCCGGGACCACGACACCGTCCTCGTCGTCGGCTCCGACTTCACCGACGTCGCCGCACCCACGGAGTTCAGTGTCAACGCCGCGGTTGCGGCGAACCTTGGCGCTCGGATGCTGCTCGTGGTACCCAGTGTCGGCAGGGACCCCGAGGAGGTGGCCACGACCGCCGAGATGGCCGTGGCGGCGGCCCGCACGAGCCACGCCAACGTCATCGGGGTGGTCGCCAACCAGGCCGACCCGGCCCGGCTCGAGGCCACGTCGACCCGCGTGGCGCAGCGGATTGCCCCGCTGCCCGTGCACGTGCTCCCCGAGACCCCGTTGCTGCGCGCGCCCACGATGCGCGACCTCATGGCGGTCGGCGACGGGACGCTCGTGCACGGGGACCCGGCGTTCCTCGACCGCGAGTGCCTCGGGATGGTGGTGGGTGCCATGACGATGCCCCACGTGCTCGACCGGCTGATCGACGGCGGGGTCGTCATCGTGCCCGGCGACCGTGACGACGTCGTGCTCGGCACGCTTCTCGCGCACCGCTCCAGCACCTTCCCGTCCCTGTCGGGGATCGTGCTCAACGGCGGGTTCCCGCTGCCCCAGCAGGTCGAGCGGCTCATCGAGGGCCTGGACCTGAAGCTCCCCGTCATCGCTGTCACCACCGGGACGATGACGACGGCGACGCGGCTCGGGGCGGCCCGTGGCCGGATCACCGTGGACTCCACCCGCAAGATCGACGCCGCGGTGGCCCTGGTCGAGCAGGGTGTCGACGCCGAGGCCCTGCTCGGGCAGCTCGGCGTCCCGGGCGGTGACACCGTGACGCCCCTGATGTTCGAGCACCAGCTCGCCGAGGACGCCCGCACCAGCGACGCCCACGTCGTGCTCCCCGAGGGGACCGAGCCCCGGATCCTGCGCGCCGCCGACGCGGTCCTCGCGCGGGGCCTGGCCCGGCTCACGCTGCTGGGCCGGGAGACAGCGGTGCGGGAGGCAGCCGCCGACCTCGGCGTTGACGTCTCCGGGGCCGACGTGGTCGACCCGCAGACCAGTGAGCTGCGCGAGCGCTTCGCGCAGGAGTACGCGCAGCTGCGCGCCCACAAGGGCATCACCCTCGACCAGGCCCGGGACCGGGTGCTCGACCCGTCCTACTTCGGCACGATGATGGTCCACCTCGGGCTGGCCGACGGCATGGTCTCGGGCAGCATCACCACCACGGCCCAGACGATCCGGCCGGCCCTCGAGGTGGTGCGCACCCAGCCCGACGTGTCCGTGGTGAGCAGCGTGTTCCTCATGTGCCTCGCCGACCGGGTGCTGGTCTACGGCGACTGCGCCGTCAACCCCGACCCCTCGGCCGAGCAGCTCGCCGACATCGCGATCTCGTCGGCGCGCACGGCACAGCGCTTCGGCATCGGGCCCCGGGTGGCGATGCTCTCCTACTCCACGGGTGAGTCGGGGACGGGCACCGACGTCGACAAGGTGCGGGCAGCGACGGCGTTCGTGCGCCAGCGAGCGCCCGAGCTGCTCGTGGAGGGACCGATCCAGTACGACGCGGCCGTGGACCCCGACGTGGCGCGCGCCAAGCTCAAGGACAGCGCCGTCGCCGGCCGGGCGACGGTGCTGGTGTTCCCCGACCTCAACACCGGCAACAACACCTACAAGGCGGTCCAGCGCAGCGCGTCCGCCGTGGCGATCGGGCCGGTGCTGCAGGGGCTCAACCGGCCCGTCAACGACCTGTCGCGCGGTGCCCTGGTGCGCGACATCGTCAACACCATCGCCATCACCGCGATCCAGGCAGCGGGCTGATGGGCGCAGCGCACCCGGTCCTGGTCATCAACGCCGGCTCGTCGTCCCTGAAGTACCAGGTGGTCGACGCGGTGACGGGGGAGACCGCAGCCAGCGGGATCGTCGAGCGCATCGGCGGCGCGGGTCACCTGCGGCACACCTCGGCAGGCCGCACAACCGAGCGCGACGTGTCCGTCCCCGACCACGCGGGCGCCCTGGAGGCGGCCCGGGCGGCGCTGCGCGAGCACGGCCCCGACCTCGACCAGCTCGACCTGTTCGCGGTGGGGCACCGGGTGGTGCACGGTGGTGCCCGGTTCAGCGCCCCCGTCCTCGTCGACGACGCGGTGCTTCGCGCGGTGCGCGACCTGAGAGCACTGGCACCGCTGCACAACCCCGCCAACCTCGAGGGCATCGAGACTGCGCTCACCGCGTTCCCCGGCGTGCCGCAGGTGGCGGTGTTCGACACCGCCTTCCACCTGAGCATGCCGCCACGGGCCCACACGTATGCCGTGCCGCGCGACTGGCGCGAGACCCACCGCGTGCGGCGCTACGGGTTCCACGGCACGTCGTTCGCCTACGTGTCCCGGCGCGCCTGCGAGGTGCTGGGCAGCGACCCGGCTGAGACGAACCTCGTCGTGCTCCACCTCGGCAACGGCGCCAGCGCGTGCGCGGTCGAGGGCGGGCGCAGCGTCGACACCTCGATGGGCCTGTCACCACTGGAGGGCCTGGTGATGGGGACCCGCTCCGGGGACGTCGACCCGGCGCTCGGCGCCTACCTGGGCCGGGTCGCTGGACTGGACGCCGCGGCATACGACGAGGCGCTCAACCACGCGAGCGGGCTGAAGGGTCTCGCCGGCGTGTCCGACCTGCGCGAGATCGTCCAGCGCCGGGGGGCCGGGGATGCCGAGGCCGCGCTGGCCTTCGACGTCATGACCTACCGGCTGCGCAAGTACGTCGGGGCCTACGCCGCCGCGCTCGGCCGCGTCGACGCGATCGTCTTCACCGGGGGCATCGGGGAGAACAGCACCGAGGTGCGTGCCGCGGTGCTCGGCGGCCTGGGCGTGCTCGGGGTCGAGCTCGACGGCACCGCGAACGCCGACGGTGAACCCGAGCGGCTGGTCACGACACCGGGCAGCCGGGTGGCCGGCCTGGTCGTGCCGACCAACGAGGAGCTCGAGATCGCACGGGCCTGCCTCGCCGTCCTGGGCGTGGAGACCGGCCTCTAGGGTGCTGGCGTGAGCACCCTCTACCGCGGCGGCTTCGTCTACTCGCCGGTCGACCCGTTCGCCAACGCGATGGTGGTCGACGACGCGACCGGCAGCATCGCCTGGATCGGCGGTGATGATGCGGCGGCGGTGCACGCCGACGTGGTCGACGAGGTCGTCGAGCTCGACGGCGCCCTCGTCACGCCGGCGTTCGTGGACTCGCACGCCCACATCTCCCAGACCGGGGCGGTCCTGCGAGGCGTCGACCTCACCACCACCCGCAGCCGCGACGAGGCGCTCAGCCGCATCGAGGACGGCGCGCGCAGGGCTCGCGGCCGGGCCGTCTACGCGCCCAACTGGGACGAGACCACGTGGGCCGACGCGCGGGTGCACACCGGCGCGGAGCTGGACCGGGCGGCATACGGAGGGGTGGTCTACAGCCCCCGCGTCGACGGACACTCCGCGGTCATCTCCTCGGCGCTGGCCGCCGCCAGTGGCGCCCGCGACCTGCCGGGCTGGCACGGCGAGGGGCTGGTGTCGCGCGAGGCGCACCACGCAGCCCGTGAGGCCTTCAACGCCGCCGTCACGCCGGCGCAGCGGCGCGAGG
>JAICSZ010000354.1 GCA_025936615.1 Pedococcus sp.
CCGGTAGATCGCCCGGTCCACGAGGTAGAAGTAGTTCGGGCTCTTGATCCCGAACGGCAGGAACGACAGCGACAGCATGGTGTCGACGACGCAGAACTGGAACAGGAAGATGCCGATTGGCAGCGCCGCGCCGGGCTCGACGCGCAGGAAGGCCGCCGCCACGACGGCGGTGCAGGCCCGGTCGGAGACGATGTCGAAGACCGCCCCGACGCGGGTCTCCTGGTCGAGGTGGCGCGCGGCGAAGCCGTCGGCCGAGTCGCCCAGCCAGTAGATGAGGTAGGCGGCGACGAGGACCGGCACCGACCCGGTGTGACCGGCCCACACCGCCAGCACCATGGAGACGCTGGTCCGGGCGACGGTGAGGGCGTTGGGGACGGAGACGACCCGCTCACGCGCCCAACGATCCGCCAGCCACCCGGCGGACCCAGGCGATGCGACCCTGGTCCCCACCCGCAGATCATAGGGGCCGAAGCAGCCCCTCCGCCGGGAACCGCGGCTTCCCGGCGCGGCAACCCCTGTTACAGCTTGCGCAGCCTGATCCGGCGCACGGTGTGGTCGTGGTCCTTCGCGAGCACGAGGGTGGCCCGGCTGCGGGTGGGCAGGACGTTCTCGCGCAGGTTCACCTCGTTGATCTCCGTCCAGATCCGCAGCGCAGTGGCGCGTGCCTGCTCGTCGGACAACGCGGCATACCGGTGGAAGTAGGAGTCGGGATCCGCGAAGGCGGTCTCGCGCAGCCGAAGGAACCGGTCGACGTACCAGGCGCGGATGTCGTCGAGGTGCGCGTCGACGTAGACGGAGAAGTCGAAGAAGTCGCTCACCGCCAGGCCGGTGCGGCCGTCCGCGTGGACCCAGGGCGCCTGGAGCACGTTGAGGCCCTCGACGATCAGCACGTCCGGCTGGCGCACGACGACCTGCTGGCCGGGGACGATGTCGTAGGTCAGGTGGGAGTAGACGGGCGCGACCACCTCCGCCTTGCCGGACTTGACCTCGGCCACGAAGCGCAGCAGTGCGCGTCGGTTGTAGGACTCGGGAAAGCCCTTGCGCTGCAACAGGTCCCGACGCTCGAGCACGGCATTGGGGTAGAGAAAGCCATCGGTGGTGACCAGCTCGACCCGGGGGGTGCCGGGCCAGCGCGAGAGCAACTGCTCGAGCAGCCGGGCGGTGGTGGACTTGCCGACGGCCACCGACCCGCCGACCCCGATGACGAACGGGGTCTTGGCCGGTCGCTCGCCGAGGAAGTCACTGGTGATCCGGTGCAGGCCGGCGGTGGCGTCGACGTAGAAGCTGAGCAGCCGAGACAGGGGGAGGTAGACCTCCTCCACCTCCGCCAGGTCGATCCGGTCCCCGAGGCCGCGGATGCGGGTGAGCTCCGCGTCGTCGAGGCTGAGCGGCTGGTTCTGCCTCAGCCGGGCCCACGCTGCCCGGTCGAGCTCGACGTAGGGCGTCGGGAGGGCGCCGTTGCCGCTCGCGGGGTGCGTCACGGGCGCCATTGTGTCCCACGCGCGCGATGCCGTGGCCAGGCCGGTCCGCCGTTAGGCTGCCAGCCATGTGCGGAATCGTGGGATACGTCGGGCCGAATGCCGACGGCAGGGCGCTCGACGTCGTCATGGAGGGCCTGGCCCGGCTCGAGTACCGCGGCTACGACTCGGCCGGCGTCGCGCTGGTCACGAGCCAGGGAGTGGCCACCGAGAAGCGGGCCGGCAAGCTGGTCAACCTCCGGGGCGCGCTCGACGCCGAGGCCCTCCCCGGCGCCACCACCGGCATCGGCCACACGCGGTGGGCCACCCATGGCGGCCCGACCGACCAGAACGCCCACCCGCACCGCGGTGGCGAGGACGGCCGGCTGGCCCTGATCCACAACGGCATCATCGAGAACTTCCACCAGCTCAAGGGCGAGCTCCTCGAGGCCGGTGTCGACTTCCGCAGCGAGACCGACACCGAGGTCGCGGCCCACCTCGTCGCCCGGGAGCACGCCGCCACCGGTGACCTGACCGAGGCGATGCGCACCGTCGTGAACCGGCTCGAGGGCGCCTTCACCCTGCTCGCGGTGCACGCCGACAGCCCCGGGGTCGTCGTCGGCGCCCGTCGCAACTCCCCGCTCGTGGTGGGCCTCGGCGAGGGCGAGAACTTCCTCGGCTCCGACGTCGCCGCCTTCATCGGCCACACCCGCAAGGCCCTCGAGCTCGGCCAGGACCAGATCGTCACCATCACGCCGACGTCCTGCGACGTCATCGGCTTCGACGGCAACCCGGCCGAGGGCAAGCCCTACGCGGTGACCTGGGACGCGGCGGCTGCCGAGAAGGGCGGCTACCCGACGTTCATGGAGAAGGAGATCCACGAGCAGCCGCACGCCGTCGGCGACACCCTGCTCGGACGCACCGACGTCGACGGCCGACTCGTCCTGGACGACACCTCGCTCAGCGAGGACCAGCTCCGCAACATCGACCGGATCATCGTGGTCGCGTGCGGCACCGCCGCGTACGCCGGCATGGTGGCCAAGTACGCCATCGAGCACTGGACCCGCATCCCCGTCGAGGTCTCCCTCGCCCACGAGTTCCGCTACTCCGACCCCATCGCCGACGAGCACACCCTCGTCGTGTCGATCAGCCAGTCCGGCGAGACCATGGACACGCTGATGGCGGTCAAGCACGCCCACGACCTCGGAGCCCCGACCCTGAGCATCTGCAACACCCACGGCTCGACCATCCCGCGCGAGTCGGACGCGGTCCTCTACACCCATGCCGGCCCCGAGATCGCGGTTGCGTCTACCAAGGCGTTCCTCGCCCAGATCACCGCCTGCTACGTCCTCGGCCTCTACCTCGCCCAGCTGCGTGGCGGCACCTTCGCCGACGACGCCCAGGCGGTCATGAAGGAGCTCCACGAGGTCCCGGCGAAGCTCGAGGACCTGCTCGGCCGGATGGACCGCGTCAAGGAGATCGCCCGGTTCATGGCCGACACCCGCTCGGTGCTCTTCCTCGGCCGCAACGTCGGCTACCCCGTCGCGATGGAGGGGGCGCTCAAGCTGAAGGAGCTGGCCTACATCCACGCCGAGGGGTTCGCGGCCGGCGAGCTCAAGCACGGGCCGATCGCGCTGATCGAGCCCGGGCAGCCGGTCTTCGTGATCGTGCCGAGCCCGACCATGGAGCACGGCCTGCACGCCAAGGTCGTCTCCAACATCCAGGAGGTCCGGGCCCGAGGGGCCCCGAAGATCGTGATAGCCGAGGAGGGCGACGAGGACGTCGTACCGTACGCCGACCACGTGATACGG
>JAICSZ010000319.1 GCA_025936615.1 Pedococcus sp.
CCTCGGCACCGCGATCGCAGGCGGTGAGCTCCCCGCGGGCGCGGTCCTCTACATCGACGACCTCGCCGAGGAGCACGGGGTGTCGCGGTCGGTCGTTCGCGAGGTGCTCCGGGTGCTCTCCTCCATGGGTCTGGTGGAGTCACGGCGTCGCATGGGGACGCAGATCCGACCGGCGGCCGACTGGAACGTCTTCGACCCCCAGGTGATCCGCTGGCGCCTGACGTCCGACGAGCGCCTGGGCCAGCTCCGCTCGATCACCGAGCTGCGCACCGCTGTGGAGCCCGAGGCGGCCCGCCTCGCCGCCCTGCGTGCCGATCGGCAGGAGGCCAGCTCGCTGGTCGCCCTCGCGGCGCAGATGTGGGCTGCCGGCAAGGACGGCGACGTCCCGCGGTTCCTCGAGCTCGACATCGAGTTCCACCGTGAGGTGCTGCGGTGCTCCGGCAACGAGATGTTCCTCAAGCTCAACGAGATCGTCGCCGCGGTTCTCATCGGCCGCACCGAGCACGGGCTCATGCCCCACCACCCCGACGACGAGGCGCTGCAGCTCCACGCCGACGTCGCCCACGGGATCCAGCGCCGCGACGGCGCTGCGGCCCGCGCTGCCATGGTGCGCATCATGGAGCAGGCGATGGACGAGATGTCCTCCCTCTGGCCACGCTCCGACGCCAACTAGCGCGGAGAGGGATGGGGGTCGTACCAGCCGTCGTGCTCCTCGGCGAGCGCCTCGAACCGCTCGCGCAGCCCCGACTCGACGGGTCCCGTCTCGTCGGCGACCATCTCCTCGACGACGTACACCGCCCATTCGTGCGACTCCGAGTCGTCTTCCCCGGAGAGCGCCTCGCGAACGACGCGCACCTCGCTGAAGCCTTCGTCCGCGAGGTCTGCGGCAACCTGCTCGGCCACGCCGCGCTCCTGGAAGACAAGCAGGTGCTCGCTCATGGGCGCAGTATCGCAGGGCAGTCCACCAGGGCAGCTCCGACCAGGTCAGATGACGCCGAAGGCCAGCATCGCGTCCGCGACCCGGATGAAGGCAGAGGCGTTGGCGCCGAGCACGTAGTTGCCGGGCGAGCCGTACTCGTCGGCCGCTGCCGCGCAGCTCTCGTGGATGCCGCGCATGATCTCCGCGAGCCGCTGCTCGGTGTGGTCGTGCGTCCACGAGTCGCGGGAGGCGTTCTGCTGCATCTCCAGCGCACTGGTGGCGACGCCGCCGGCGTTGGCGGCCTTGCCGGGTCCGAACAGCACGCCCGCCTCGGCGAACAGCCGGGCGGCGCCCGGCCTGGTCGGCATGTTGGCCCCCTCCGCCACGGCGATGCACCCGTTGTCCACCAAGGACCTCGCCCCGACCTCGTCGAGCTCGTTCTGCGTGGCGCACGGCAGCGCCACGTCGCACGGCACGTCCCAGATGGAGCCGCCCGTGACGAGGCGGGCGCGCTCACCCAGCCGCGCGGCATACTCGCTGATCCGCTCCCGGCGCACCTCCTTGACGTCCTTGAGGACCTCGAGGTCGATGCCCTTCTCGTCGACGACGTAACCGCTGGAGTCCGACGCCGCGATGACGGTCGCGCCGAGCTGCTGCGCCTTCTCGATGGCGTGGACGGCGACGTTGCCCGACCCGGACACGACGACGGTGCGGCCGTCGAGCGACTGGCCGTTCGCCCGCAGCATCTCGTCGGTGAAGAAGACCGTGCCGTAGCCGGTGGCCTCCTTGCGGACCGGCGAGCCACCCCAGCCGATCCCCTTGCCGGTGAGGACGCCGGACTCGTAGCGGTTCGTGATGCGCTTGTACTGGCCGAAGAGGTAGCCGATCTCGCGGGCACCGACGCCGATGTCACCGGCGGGCACGTCGGTGTACTCACCGAGGTGCCGGTACAGCTCGGTCATGAAGGACTGGCAGAACCTCATGACCTCGCCGTCGGAGCGGCCCTTGGGGTCGAAGTCCGAGCCACCCTTGCCGCCGCCGATGGGCAGGCCGGTGAGCGCGTTCTTGAAGATCTGCTCGAAGCCGAGGAACTTGACGATGCCGAGGTAGACGCTGGGGTGGAAGCGCAGGCCGCCCTTGAACGGCCCGAGCGCGGAGTTGAACTCGACCCGGAAGCCCCGGTGGATCTCGATGCGGCCGCGGTCGTCGGTCCACGGGACCCTGAAGATGATCTGCCGCTCGGGCTCGCAGATGCGCTCGATGACGCGGGAGTCGGCGTACTCCGGGTGCCGGGCCATCACCGGGCCGAGGGTCTCGAGCACCTCGCGCACGGCCTGGTGGAACTCGGCCTCGCCGGGGTTTCGGCGCAGCACCAGCTCGTAGATGGACTGCAGCTGGGTGCTGAGCTCGGTCACGGAACCTCCCTCGAGGCGTCGGCGGGATCTGCCCAGCAGGCTAGACGAGCGTCCGACAGGAGAGACGCGTCGCCCACGGGCCGGACGCGTCGACGGAGGTCAGCTGCGGTGCGACCCCAGCGGCCGCCAGAGGACCAGCGCCTGGTTGCGCTCGACCCGGGGCCGCTGGCCGGCGCGCGCCGGCACCACCTCACCACCCGGCCCGACGGCGAACACGCGGGCGCCGAGGTGGCCATGAGCCGCGACACGGACGCGCTCGAGCTCGGCCTGCAGCTCGGCGACGCGGCTCCGCAGGGCGACGACCTGGTTCTCCAGGTCGAGGATCCGCTGGATCCCGGCGAGGCTGACGCCCTCCTCCTGGGAGAGGCGCTGCACCTCGCGCAGCAGCGCGACGTCACGCCCCGAGTAGCGTCGGCCCCCACCTGTCGTCCGGGACGGGGTGACGAGGCCGAGCCGGTCGTACTGCCGCAGCGTCTGGGCGTGCAGGCCGGCGAGGGTCGCCGCCACCGAGATGACGAAGACCGGTGCGTCGTCGTCAGGCGAGAAGCCCCGGAGCTCGGCCACGGCCGGTCAGCTCCGCGCCTTCTCGAACAGCTCAGCCCGCGGGTCGTGCCCGTCATCCTGTGCCTTGAGCGTCGCCACGGCGGCCTTGGCGTCGTCCGAGAGGCGTTGCGGCACAACAATGCTCACCTTGGCGAGCAGGTCGCCGGGCTTGTCCTTCCTCGGGACGCCACGACCCCTGACACGCAGCACCCGCCCGCTCGGGGTGCCGGGGGCGATCTTGACCTTCACCGAGCCACCGTCGAGGGTCGGCACCGGCACCGTGGCGCCCAGGGCAGCCTCGGCGAAGGTGACCGGCAGGTCCACCGTGAGGTTGTCGCCCTCCCGCCCGAACACGGGGTGCGGCTCGACGGTCACGGGGAGGATGAGGTCACCCGCGGGCGCGCCGGAGTCGCCTGGCTGGCCCTTGCCGCGTAGCCGGATCTTCTGGCCGTCCTTGACCCCGGCGGGGATCCGGGTCGTGATGTGGCCGCCGTCGCTCGTGCCGAGGGTGACCGTCGACCCGCCGACCGCGTCGCGGAAGGACAGGGTCGTGCGGGCTGCGAGGTCCGCGCCCTTGCGCGGGCCCGAAGGTGCGCCGAAGCCGCCGTATGCCGGGCCGGCACCTCCCCCGAACATCCCACCGAGGATGTCCTCGAGGTTGGGTTGACCGGCTGCGCCGGTGCTGTAGCGGACCCGGGTCCCCCCGCCTGCGCCACCTCCCCCGAACATCGAGGAGAAGACGTCCTCGAACCCGCCGGCACCTGCCGCACCCGGGCCACCTGCGGTGAACCGGGCGCCGCCGCGGGCCATCTGGC
>JAICSZ010000146.1 GCA_025936615.1 Pedococcus sp.
ATCGCGTGGAGCTACGACCTCCTTCACCCTGCGGCCAGAGCACTCTTCCGGCATCTCTGCGTCTTCGAGGGCGGAGCCAGCCTGCCCTCCATCGACGCCCTGCCACCCGGGCCCGGCGGCGACGTCCTGAGCCGGCTGGAGACCCTGGTCGGCAGCAGCCTGCTCCGGGTGGACGGGTCGACCCCGGACGAGGTGCGGTATCGCTTGCACGAGCTGATCCGTGCGTACGGCGTCGAGCAGCTGGCCCACGAGGGCGAGGAGCCGCAGGTACGACGCTGGCACGCCCATCATTTCCTGGCCCTCGCCGAAGAGGCAGAAGGTCACTTCTACGGACCCCGATCGGCGGCCTGGCTGGACCGACTCGAGACGGAGCACGCCAACCTCCTCGCGGCGCTGCGCTGGTGTCGCGCCCAGTCGGACGCCGAGACCGGTCTGCGCCTGGCCGCTGCCCTTTCCTGGTTCTGGTACGTGCGTGGCCACGCCACCGAGGGACTCGCCCACCTGACCGCCCTGCTGGCAGCGCCCGACTCGTCCGCCTCGGCGACCGAGCGGATCGCGGCCCTGCTCGGCGCGGGACAGCTGGCCCAGACCCAAGGCGACTACTCCCGGGCTCGTGCACTGCTCGAGCAGGCGGTCACACTAGGCCGCACCACCGGTGACCGGCCCCGCACCGCCGCCGCACTGCTCGCCGGGGGGTTCGTGGCACGCATCCAGGAGGACTACCCGGCCGCGACAACCATGCTGGAGGAGGCCGCCGACCTCGCGGAGGCCGCGGGACCCGCCTTCGTCGTCGCCGCCACCCGACATCATCTCGGCCTGATCGCGGCAGACGCACGCGAGGACCTGACCACGGCTCGTGCCCTGCTCGACGACAGCCTGCGGTCCTACCACCGACTGGAGATGGGCCGTTTCGAGTCGCTGGTCCTGCTCAGCCTGGCGGACGTGGCGCAGTCGGGGGGCGACGCTCGGCGAGCGGCGGACCTCGCCCACCGCAGCCTCGAGCTGATGCGCGACACCGGCGAGCGGCTGGCTGTGCACGGAGTCCTCGACACCCTGGGTCAGCTCGCGGTCACCGACGGCAGACCCGCCCACGGCATCCGACTCGCCGGTGCTGCCGAGCACCTTCGCCAGCTCAGCGGCATCCGGTCATGGCCGGTCGTCGAGCGCCGGCGAGAACGGTGGCTCGCCGCGGCCCGGACGGTGCTCACGCCCGAGGAGTACCAGGACTGCTGGGACGACGGACAGGCGATGACGGTCTCCGAGGCGCTCACCCTCGCGCTCCGCGAGGAACCACCCCGAACGTGACGGTCGCCTGCCTTGCGTGGTGCCCGCGGAGGTCGACAATGAGTCCACGGGTGCGTGGGAGGCGGAACGACGAATGACGGTGACGACGAGGCGGGCACCGCGGCTGTCGGCAGGCGGCTACCAGCTGGTGGTCTGGCTGTACCTGGCGGGGCTCGTCGTGTGGCTGGTGCTGGGGCTGCTGCCCCCGTTGGCGGAGGCCGTCTCACCGGTGCATCACCTCCTGATGTCGGTTGGTGACGGCAGCGGTCCGCTGGCCGGATACGCCAGACGGGTGCTCGAAGCGCACATGACGACCGGAGCCGGGGTCGGGCTGGCCTACGTGTTCAGCCTGCTGAACCTGACCCTGGGGGTGCTCCTGATGGTCAAGCGCCCCCACGACCTGGTCCCGCGGCTGCTCGCCCTGGCGTTCATGGGGACCGCGGCCACCTTCAACGAGCCCAGCCACGAGGTGTTCCACATCCTCGGCGAGCCACCCCTGATCAAGGCCGTCCACTTCACGTTCCATGTCGTCTCCGGCAGCGCCTACCTGATGGCCGTGGTGCTCTTCCCGACGGGCAGCTCGCCGCTGCCCCGCAGCTGGGGTCCGCCACTTCGGCGGCTGGTGGCGTGGGGGCTCGTGGGGGTCGTCGCCCTGATCTGCTGGCGGAGCAGCTTCATCGCACATCCGCCGTTCTTCGTGGTGTTCTTCGGCGTCCTGATCCCGGTGGTCGGCATCGCCGCGCAGACCGTGCAGCTGCGCAGGCGAGGCGACGCGCGCACTGACGAACAGTCGCGGCTGCTGAGGACCGCCCTGCTGCCGGCGCTCACGATCGCCCTGGTGTGGCTGGTCGGCCACGCCTGGGCCGGACTCGGGCACGGTGGCGGCGTCGCCGGTCGCACCGCTGCCGAGGTCCAGCTGGTGTTCCCGGCCGTCTTCGCCGTCGTCCCGGTCATGCTGGTCGTCGCGATCGCGCGTCAACGGCTCTGGGACATCGACCTGGTCGTCAGCCGCGCGCTGCTCGTGGCGACGCTGCTGGGCCTCGTCACCGTCGTCTACGTCGCGGTGGTGGCCTTCGCAGGCGTGCTCTTCCGGGACCGGGGCTGGTCGGTCCTGGTGCCGCTGGTCATCGTCGCCTGCGTGGCCGAGCCGATCCGCGAGCGCTGTGAGGCGATCTGCAACCAGCTCGTCTTCGGCCAGCGGATGACACCACGAGATGGGATCAGGTCACTCGTGGACCGCTTCTCCGGGGTCGACGACGTCGACGAGCTGACCGAGCTGACGCGCGTCGTCGTACAGAGCACGCGTGCGAGCGAGGCGGCGATCTGGCTCAGGGCGCCGGATGGGCTCGTTCTGCTGGCGCGGCACCCCGAGGACCACACCGGACTCTCTCGGGTCGAGATCCCCGAACCCACGCTGGAAGCCTGCCGGGAGGCGCTCCGACCGGCCGAGTCGTGGCCGGTGGCGTACGGCGGTGAGCTGCTCGCGGTGATCGCGGTGCGCGCACCCCGCGGTGTCGCCCTGATCAGGAGGGAGAGGCAGCTGCTCGAGGACCTGTCGCACCACGCCGGCCTGCTCGTGAGGAACGCCCAGCTCACCGTCGAGCTCGCGCACGAGCTCGACGTCGTGTCGGCACGGGCCGAGGAGCTCCGTTCGTCGCGTCGCGACGTCGTCCTCGCACAGGACCGCGAACGCAGCCGCCTGGAGCGAGACATCCACGACGGGGCACAGCAACAGCTGGTCGCCCTGCTGATCATGCTGCGAGGCCTGCGACGCCGGTCGGGTTCCGGTCGCCTCTCCGCGGCGGGTCTCGACGAGGTCCGGTCGGTGCTCGTCGCCACGCAGGCGAGCGTGCGAGACCTGTCGACGGGTGGGGCGCCGGTCGTCCTGCTCGAGTCCGGGCTGGAGGCGGCCCTCACGGAGGCGGCAGCCGTGACCAGCCGAGCGGGCACCGACGTCGAGGTGCGCGTCGCGGCCGCTTCGGGGAGCGTCGAGACCGACTCTGCGGTGTACTTCTGCTGCCTCGAAGCACTGCAGAACGCCGTCAAGCACGCGTCCGCCAGGCGGATCTTGATCCGGGTCGCCGCTGACGACCGCCACGCGTGGTTCACCGTCGCCGACGACGGTGCAGGGTTCGAAACGGAGTCCGCGACAGCCGGCTCCGGGCTCGGCAACCTCGCCGCCCGGCTGCTGCCGTTCGGCGGTCGGGTGGTCGTGGAGTCCGCACCCGGCCGGGGTACGACGGTCCGCGGCGAGCTGCCGCTGACGCGGGTGCCTCGCCAGCGGACTGGGCGCGAGTCCCTGACCGCAGCAGGCAGCCGATGAGCGGCCCGACGCGCACCGCGCTGGTGCGGTCGTCGGTGGTGACCGCCGGCCGTGCCGGATGTGTCGTGGCCGTCGCGGGAGCCGTCCTGGCCCTCAACGAGGTGCTGACCTCGAGGGCCGCCCGGGGTTGGCTGTGGTTCGGCGCGACCCTGCTGGTGGCCGCCGCAGTGGTGGCGACGCGGTCCTCGGTCGAGCGCCTCGCGGACAAGGTGGCCTTCGGGCGCGACGGTGACCCCTACTCCACGCTGTCCGACTTCGTGCGGAGGATCTCGGAGACGCTCGCGGTCGACGAGGTCCTCCCGAGAGTCGCCCAGACGGTGACGCAGGCGACCCACAGCCACAGCAGCGAGGTGCGGCTCTGGCTCGGCGACGGAGCGGAGTGGCGCGAGTCGTGGCCGATGGCTGCCGACCCGGTGACGGTGCCGGGGAGCAGGAACGTCGTCGACGTCCCCCTGCAGCATCACGGGGAACAGGTCGGCATGGTGGGCGTCGCTCCTGAGGGCGGCACGCTGACAGGTGGCAGCAGGGACCAGCTGGACCGGCTGGCCGGCACGGCGGGGCTCGCCCTGGCGAACGTCCGCCTCACCTACGACCTCCGACGACGGATCGCCGAGTCCCATGACCTGGCGACCCGCCTCGACCGCTCCCGGCAGCGGCTGCTCGACGCCGCCGCGGGCCAGCGGGCCCGGTTCTCGTTCCTGGTCGAGGCGCAGGTGCAGACCCGGCTGCGAGCCGTGGGGGACGCGCTCGACCAGGCCGAGCAGGCCGTCCCGAGCGGACCGGACAGCGCACCGGACGGGGCACTCGACCGGGCTCTCGACCGGGCGACCTCGGCGCTGGAGGCGCTGCGCGACATCGCGCGCGGAGTCTTTCCGCCGACCCTGACCGACAGCGGGCTCCGCGTGGCGCTCGACGCCTTCGCGTTGCGCTACGACGGCCGCGTGCGCCTGCGGCACGAGAGCCGTGGCGAGCGTCTGGCACCGGCCGTCGAGGCCGCGGCGTACTTCTGCGCGGTCCAGCTCATCGACGACGGCGCCGCAGCCGGCGGGAAGGTCCGCGTCGACATCGACCAGCCCCCGAGCGGCATCCGGATCCGGGTCTCCTCCGACCGGGCCCCCTCCGATGAGACGATGCAGCTCGTGGAGGACCGGGTGCAGGCGACCGACGGCGTACTCCAGCGGCCCAGACCGGACGCCTCCGACCCGGCGGCAGGACACGACGTGGTGGTCGCCTGGGCGGTGGGCTGGGAGACACCGGCGCCCCGGGCGCCGCACCCAGCCGGCAACGATGAGGTGGACACGCGGTCATGAGCATCCGGGTGCTTCTGGGCGAGGACAACGTCCTGCTCCGCGAGGGGATGCGCGGTCTGCTGTCCTCGACCGGTGACATCGACGTGGTCGCGAGCTGCGGCGACCTGCCCAGCATGCGCGAGCACGTCGACGCCCTCGAGCCCGACGTCGTGCTGACCGACATCCGGATGCCGCCGACCTGGACCGACGAGGGGGTCCAGGTCGCGCGGCACTGCCGGACGCACCATCCGGCCACGGGTGTGGTCCTGCTCAGCCAGTACGTCGATCCCGGCTACGTGCGCTCGCTGCTGGAGAGCGGCTCGGCAGGTCGCGGCTACCTGCTGAAGGACCATGTCTCCGACGTCGACGAGCTCGTCGCAGCCGTGACGACGGTGGCCCAGGGAGGATCGGTCGTCGACCCCCGGGTGATCGACCACCTGGTCAAGGTGGGCGTCAGCCGCGGCAACGCCAACGTCGCGCGCCTGAGCGCGCGGGAGCTCGAGGTGCTGGCGGAGATGTCCCGCGGCCACAACAACGCCGCCATCGCCGCGTCGCTGTTCATCGGCCAGCGCGCCGTCGAGAAGCACATCAACTCCATCTTCGCCAAGCTCGGAGTCGGCGTGGGCGACGAAGCGCATCCTCGGGTCCGCGCCGTCCTGCTCTACCTGTCCGGCAGCGTCTCGTGAACGGTCCGGCCACACCGGCCACCGCCCCGCGGCCTCCCGTGAGGCGTCGCGTCCTGCTCGTCGACGACCAGCTCCCCTTCCGCATCGCCGTACGCTCCCTGTTCGGGAGCGACCCGGCGTACACCGTGGTCGGGGAGGCAGCCGACGGCGAGGAGGCCGTCGACCTGGCCACGGCGCTGCGCCCGGACCTGGTGCTGATGGACGTGCGGCTGCCGGGCATGAACGGTCTCGAGACGACCCGCCGGATCCTGCAGCGCGACCCGTCGACCACTGTGGTGCTGGTCTCGACGGTTCGCCGCTCGGACCTTCCTGCCGACCTGCTCAGCTGCGGGGCCATCGGCTTCCTGCCGAAGGAGTCGCTCGACCCGGTCACGCTGGCCCAGCTCGTGAACGGCACCCCGGACGCCGGACGGTCATGACGGTGACGAGCGGTGTCACGTCTGGCGCAGCGAGTCGCGCGCGCGGACGAGGCGCTCGTAGCGGTCGGCGAACCAGACGGTCCGGGACGTGTCCGGCCGCAGCGGGGGCTCCGGTCGTACGGCGGCGGCCAC
>JAICSZ010000333.1 GCA_025936615.1 Pedococcus sp.
CGAGCTGCAGTTCGGCATCTTCCCGACCCCGAACGCGTCCGCAGCCGACCTCGTCCTCGAGATGGGGGAGGCCGCGGACGTGAGCGGGCTGGACCTGGTGACGATCCAGGACCACCCGTACAACTCCAGGCACCTCGACGCGATGACCCTGCTCGCGGTGCTGGCCGGCCGGACGACCACGGTGCGGCTCGCGCCCAACGTCGCCAACCTGCCGCTGCGCCCACCGGTCGTGCTGGCGCGCACCGCTGCCACCCTTGACCTGCTCAGTGGCGGCCGCGCCGAGCTGGGGATCGGCACCGGCGCGTTCTGGGACGCGATCGTTGCGGCCGGAGGCCCACGGCGGACGGCGGCCGAGGCCGTCGCCGCCCTCGAGGAGGCCATCGAGATCATCCGCGGCGTGTGGGCCGGCGAGGGCTCGGTGTCCGTCGTGGGCGAGCACTACCGCGTCAAGGGCCTGCACTCCGGCCCCGCACCGGCCCATCCGGTGGGGGTCTGGGTCGGCGCCTACGGGCCACGGATGCTGCGGCTCACCGGCCGGCTCGCGGACGGCTGGCTGCCGTCCATGGGGTACGCCGGTCCCGACAAGCTGGCGGCGATGAACGCCACCATCGACTCTGCCGCCCGCAAGGCGGGACGCGAGCCGTCACACATCCGCCGGCTCTACAACATCAGCCCGGGCGCGGGCGCGGAGCAGCTCGCGGCGCTGACGCTCGACCACGGCATGTCGGCGTTCATCCTCCCGGTCGACAGCGTCCGCGACGTCGAGCGGTTTGCCGCCGAGGTGGCCCCGGCGACGCGCGAGCTGGTCGACGCCGAACGTGCCAGCCGGGCCGCGGCACCTCCGCAGGAGCCCGCACCTGCGGAGGTGGTGGGCGCGTCGACGCCATCCACACGGCATACGGAAGGCGTTGCGACCCAGCAACACACGGGCGCCGGCGCCCACCTCGTCGAGGTGCACGACGCGCTCCGTGGCGAGCTCGCGCGGCTGCGCGACATCGTCGAGCAGGTGATGGCCGGCGAGCAGGACGCGGGGCGGGCCCGCAGCGCCGTCAACGACCTGACGCTGCGGCAGAACAACTGGACACTGGGGGCCTACTGCCAGCAGTACTGCCGGTTCCTCACCGGGCACCACGGGCTGGAGGACCGCTCGATCTTCCCCCACCTGCGCCGCAGCGAACCGTCCCTCGCGCCGGTCCTCGACCGACTCGAGCAGGATCACCTCGCCATCCACGACGTCCTCGAGCAGCTCGACGACGCCCTGGTGGGCCTGGTGTCCGGCGCATCCGGGACCGCGGAGCTGCAACGGGTCGTCGACCTGCTCGGCGACCAGCTCCTGGCGCACCTGTCGTACGAGGAGCACGAGCTGGTCGGGGCACTGGACCGCCACGGGTTCCAGTGACCGGTCCCGTGGCCCCTGGTCGCCCGTCGCTCTGGGAGACTGGGCGCCATGGCCTCGCTTGCTGACGCGACCCCGCCCATCGCCCTCGGGGCCCTCGATGGGCGCTACCGCGCCGTCGTCGCACCGCTGGTCGACCACCTCTCCGAGCCGGCCCTGAACCGCGAGCGGATCCGCGTCGAGGTGGAGTGGCTCATCTGGCTGACCGACCACTCGGTCGTGCCGGGGGTCCGCTCCCTCACCGCCGGGGAACAGGCCGCGCTGCGGCAGGTCGTCGACGACTTCGGTGCCGAGGAGATCGCCGAGCTGGCCGAGATCGAGCGCGAGACGCAGCACGACGTCAAGGCGGTCGAGTACTTCCTCAAGCGACGGTTGAGCGCCATCGCGCCCGCGGAGCAGGACCGCGGGCTCTCCGAGCTCATCCACTTCTGCTGCACCAGTGAGGACGTCAACAACCTCTCCTACGCGCTGATGGTCAAGGGCGCGGTCACGCAGGTGTGGCTGCCTCGGGCCGCCGACCTCGTGGACGCCGTCACCACCATGGCCCGCGACCTGCGCGACGTGCCCCTGCTCTCGCACACGCACGGCCAGCCGGCGACCCCCACCACGATGGGCAAGGAGCTGGCGGTCCTCGCGCACCGGCTTGGTCGCCAGCTGCGGCGGATCCGCAGCGCGGACTACCTCGGCAAGCTCAACGGCGCGACCGGCACCTTCGGGGCCCACCTCGCCGCGGTGCCCGATGCCGACTGGCCTGCCGTCTCCAAGGGCTTCGTGGAATCCCTTGGGCTGCAGTGGAACCCGCTCACCACGCAGATCGAGTCGCACGACTGGCAGGCCGAGCTCTACGCCGACGTGGCCCGGTTCAACCGGGTGCTGCACAACCTGTGCACCGATGTGTGGACCTACATCTCGCTCGGCTACTTCGCCCAGGTGCGCGGTCAGGGCACGGTGGGCTCCTCCACGATGCCGCACAAGGTGAACCCGATCCGGTTCGAGAACGCGGAGGCCAACCTCGAGGTGGGCAACGCACTGTTCGACGTGCTCGGCGCCACGCTCGTGCAGTCCAGGCTCCAGCGCGACCTCACCGACTCCTCCATGCAGCGCAACATCGGGACGGCGTTCGGCCACTCGCTGCTCGCGATCGACAACGTGTCCCGGGGCCTGGCCGGTCTCGACGCGGTGCCGTCCGCGATGGCGGCAGACCTCGATGCCAACTGGGAGGTGCTGGGCGAACCGGTCCAGTCGGCGATGCGAGCCCTTGGGGCACAAGGCGTTCCGGGCATGGAGAACCCCTACGAACGGCTCAAGGAGCTGACACGCGGACGCAGGATCAGCGGTGCCGACCTGCGCGAGTTCGTGGCTGGGCTCGGCCTGCCCGACGACGTCGCCAAGCGGCTGTCCGAGCTGACCCCCGCGACCTACGTCGGCGCCGCCCCGCAGCTCGTGGACCTCCTCGACGTCGAGCCTGACTGAGCCGGGTCCGTGCGCGGTCTCGGGTATCTCGTGCTGACCCTCGTCTTCGTCGACGAGGTGGCGGCCGCCGTCGCGGCCGGGGTGTGGGGTGCGTATGCCGGTGGGTGGCCGCTCACTGTCCTGGCACCTGCCGTCGTCGTCGCCGTCTGGTGGGCGTTCGCCTCGCCCAGGGCCCGCTACGGCGGTCCGGTCGGGCGCCCGGTCGTGAAGGTGCTGGTCTTCGGCCTCGCCTCGCTCGGGATGTGGGTGGCCGGGCACCACGGTTGGGCCATGGTGCTGCTCGGGTTCTCCATCGTGGTCAACGGCCTGGCGCAGCTGGGCTTCGTGCGGAGGCTAGTCGCGGCCCTTAGCACGTGACACTGACAGGCATCCGTGTCGAACTACGCTGTCCCACAATGAGATTGGTCCCGACCGGCATTGCCCCTCCTATTCGAACTGGTGTACCATCAAGGCATGGCGGCCAGTCCCACCGTGAGCCTTCGAGAGGCGCGGCAACACGCCCTGTGGCAGCGCACCGCGGTCGTCGCGGGACGGTTGAACCGGGCCCACGGTGAGCTGGTCGAGATCGCCGTGGAGCTCATCGAGGACGGGCACTGGGGCGACGGCGGGTTCAAGACCCCCGAGCACTACCTGGTCGTGCGGGCCGGGCTGTCGCCGGCGCACGCCGGGGACGTGGTGCGGGTCGCCC
>JAICSZ010000430.1 GCA_025936615.1 Pedococcus sp.
ACCCGCCCGAGGAGGTCAACACCAGGCTGCTCGACATCCAGGTCAACGTCGGGCGCACCGGACGGGTCACGCCCTTCGGGGTGATGGAGCCGGTCGTGGTGGCCGGGTCGACCGTGGAGCGCGCCACCCTGCACAACGCCGACGAGGTCAGGCGCAAGGGCGTGCTCATCGGCGACACCGTGGTGCTCCGCAAGGCCGGCGACGTGATCCCCGAGATCCTCGGCCCGGTGGTCGACCTGCGCGACGGCACCGAGCGCGAGTTCGTCATGCCGACCGAGTGCCCCTCGTGCGGGACGCCGCTCAAGCCGGAGAAGGAGGGCGACAAGGACATCCGCTGCCCCAACGCCCGCACCTGCCCCTCCCAGCTGCGCGAGCGGCTGGCCGGGCTCGCCGGGCGGGGTGCCTTCGACATCGAGGCGCTCGGCTGGGAGGGCGCGGTGGCGCTGCTCGAGTCGGACGTCATCGAGGACGAGGGCGGGCTCTTCGGCTTGGGGGAGAAGGAGATTGCCAGCGTTCCCTTCTTCACCCGCGCCGCGAAGAAGACCGACCCCGAGGACTCGGTGGTCGACGGACGGGTGCTGTCCGCCAACGGCAAGCGGCTGGTCGCCAACCTCGAGCAGGCCAGGAAGCAGCCGTTGTGGCGGGTGCTGGTCGCGCTGTCGATCCGGCACGTCGGCCCCACCGCGGCACGGGCGCTCGCCCAGCACTTCGGCTCGATGGCGGCAATCCGCGCTGCGAGCCGTGACGAGCTCGCCGGGGTCGAGGGCGTCGGTGGGGTGATCGCCGACGCGGTGCGCGAGTGGTTCGACGGCGAGGGCAACGACTGGCACGTGCGGATCATCGAGCAGTGGGCAGCGGACGGCGTGCGCATGGAGGACGAGCGCGACGAGTCGGTCGAGCAGACGCTCGCGGGGCTGACCGTCGTGGTGACCGGCTCGCTCGAGGGGTTCTCGCGCGACGAGGCCAAGGAGGCGATCCTGGCTCGCGGTGGCAAGGCGTCCTCCTCGGTGTCGAAGAAGACCGACTACGTCGTCGTCGGCGAGAACGCCGGGTCCAAGGAGGACAAGGCCCGCGACCTCGGCCGGCCAATCCTCGACGAGGCGGGTTTCCGGACGCTGTTGGAGACCGGCTCGGCGCAGCCGGTGGGACCGCAGGCATGATCGACAAGCAGACGTATCTTCGCTTCTCCGACGAGGCGCTCGACCACATGCGCGACATGGTCGTCGAGCTCGGCGACGAGCTGGGCAACCGCCGGCCGGACCTGCCCGGAGCGAACACTCCCGTGCAGATCCTGACCCACTGCCTCGGCGTGATGGCCTACTGGGCGCGCGAGGTGAACCTCGGCGTGGACGTGCACCGCGACAGGCCCGCCGAGTTCGAGGCCGTATGCCGCGTGGCCGAGCTCGCGGGTTCCGTCGAGCAGGCGCGTGGACGCTTCCACGACGACGTGGCGGCAGCAGCCTTGGACGCCGCACCAGTCCGTGGGCAGCGGGACGACTTCGAGCGGGGCCTGCGCACGCAGGGCGCTGTGCTCATGCACGTCTACGAGGAGCTCGCCCAGCACCGCGGGCAGCTCGAGATCACCCGCGACGTGCTCGTCGCCGCGGCGTCACAGCGCGGGTCGTGACCTTCCTGAGCTTGCTGGGCTTGCACGCGAGCAAGGTCACCGCCCTCAGCCCCCTTGACTCGCTGCCTCGACTTCGCCACGTCGACGTCAGGACCAGCTCGGAGACGATCGCGCGGCCGTGAAGAACCAGCTGCCAGGAGCACGGTTCGACAGGCAAGGTCCCTGGCCGGGCCGCGCGAAGCCAGCCGAAGCTGCGACCGGAGGCGCAGCGCGCTCAGACGCCCAGCAGCCCAGCGCCCAGGCCGGCTCCTGCACATCCCGGTCCGCCCGTCCCCACGTTCCTTGAGGCAGCGGCCCAGCGCTGATAGTCCTCGCCGTCGGTGGTCTGCGCCCACTCCCACCGGTGGAGACGGAGACGACAGCGCAGCGGCTTGTGTGGCGTGGTCATGGCCTCCCCGAAGGGCTCGGGCGCGGTGTTGGGGGCGAGCGAGTGAGCGTCCCGAGGTGCTGCACAATCGTCCCACCGACCTGGACCGGTCGCCGCGACTTGGCGCCGGATTGCGCGCTCAGGCGGGTGCGGTGACGCGGCGGTCGCCCGAGCGCCGGTCCGCCTGTTGGGCGAACAGGGCCGCGACCTCGCGGTACCCGTCGACGAGCCCGGGGATGGCGGCCCTGACCCGGTCGTAGACCGCGGGGTCGGCCGTCGGGATGACGGCCTCGCCCTCGTCCTCGACCAGGGCGGGGGCAAGGGCGCCCAGCGCCCCGTGCAGGGTGTCCGCCCGCCCGATGGACAGCATCCCGAGCGCCGCGGCACCGAGGGCTGAGCCCTCCGCGCCACCGGTGACGTGCAACGGCCGGTCGAGTGCGCTGGCCAGGATGTCGCGCCACACCGGGGAGCGGAACACCCCGCCCGTCGCGCGGACCGAGGTGACTGGCGAGACCTGGTC
>JAICSZ010000503.1 GCA_025936615.1 Pedococcus sp.
CACCGTGGCCACCAAGATGGGCCGGCGCGTCGACCAGGTACCGGAGAGCTACGTGCTCGACAACTTCCGGTCCTGGACCGACCGGTCCCGGCGGAACATGGGCGTCGACACCCTCGACCTGGTCCAGCTGCACTGCCCGCCGACCGCGGTCTACTCCGACGACGGGCTCTACGACGCCCTCGACACCCTCGTGGACGAGGGCGCCGTCGCCGCCTACGGCGTGAGCGTCGAGAAGGTCGAGGAGGCGCTGGCCGCGATCGCCCGCCCGCACGTGGCCACCGTGCAGATCATCGCGAACGCGTTCCGGCTCAAGCCGTTCGACGAGCTCCTCCCCGCGGCAGCCGAGGCCGGGGTCGGGGTCATCGCGCGCGTCCCGCTGGCCTCCGGCCTGCTCTCCGGGAGGTACGACGCCAGCACGACGTTCGCGGCCGACGACCACCGCTCGTTCAACCGGGACGGCAGCGCGTTCGACGTCGGCGAGACGTTCTCCGGCGTCGACTACGAGACCGGGCTGGTGGCGGCCAAGGAGTTCGGCGACCTGGTCACGGCAGAGGCTCCGGAGGGCACCACCTCGGCACAGGCCGCGATCGCCTGGCTCTGGCAGCACGACGCGGTCTCCACCGTGATCCCGGGTGCCCGCAACGTGCAGCAGGCGCGCAGCAACGCCGCAGCCGGACGCGTCCCACCGCTCGGGCGGTCCTTCGACGACGGCGTGCACCGGATCTACGACACGCACCTGCGCGAGGCGATCCACCCCCGCTGGTAGCCCGTCGCCGGCGTCATCGATCCCTGAACCGGGCATGAACCGGGCGGCCACGGAGGGCATCCGGGCACTGTGACCCGCGCCACAGGGCTTTGACCGATCCAATAGCCGGGGGCCGGGCGATCTGAGTACCCTCGCCCCACACTCACCGGTAACCAGGGTCGACGACGACCCCGGCCTACCAGTGGGTAACAGACCGACCACACCGAAGCCACCCGCCGTCGCGGTGGCCGTCCGTCGTTCTCGGTAGCCGCGGCACCGTCGCCCGGACCCGGGTCACGGACGCGAATGCGCGAGAGGACCCGGTGAGCATGACCGCCGACACGACCAGCCCCGACCCCGTCCGAACCCACACCACCGACCCCGGACTTGGGCACGATGCCCCGACCACCCACCAGGGCATCCTGTCCTGGGTCGCCGAGATCGCCGAGCTCACCACCCCCGACCGCGTGCGGTGGTGCACCGGCTCGGACGAGGAGTGGACGGAGCTGACCGACGCGCTGGTGGCCAGCGGGACGTTCACCCGGCTCGACCCGGAGAAGAAGCCGAACTCCTTCCACGCGGCCTCCGATCCCACCGACGTGGCGCGGGTCGAGGACCGCACGTTCATCTGCAGCGTCGAGGAGAAGGATGCCGGGCCCACCAACAACTGGATGGACCCGGACGAGATGAAGGCGATCATGACCGACCTGTACCGCGGGTGCATGCGGGGCCGGACCATGTACGTCATCCCGTTCGTGATGGGGCACCTCGAGTCGGAGCACCCGATGTTCGGGGTGGAGATCACCGACTCGGCGTACGTCGTGGCGTCCATGCGGGTGATGGCCCGGATGGGCACGCACGTGCTGCGCAAGATAGAGGAGCTCGACGCCGCCGGCGAAGAGGTGCACTGGGTGCCGGCACTGCACTCGGAGGGGATGCCGCTCGAGCCGGGCCAGCAGGACGTCTCCTGGCCGTGCAACGACAC
>JAICSZ010000010.1 GCA_025936615.1 Pedococcus sp.
CGCGGTCCCGGCCACGCGGCATACGGGCTGTGCTCCGGCGGACCCACTCAGCACAGGAAAGTGAATGGCGGACAGGGTATACCATGTCCACCATTCACGAACCTTTGCTAGCAAAGGTTCGTGCAGCGGGCGGGGTGTCAGTGCAGGGTCGCGAGCCAGGACACCAGCCGGTGGTTGACCTCCTCCGGTGCCTCCTCGGGCAGGAAGTGCCCGGCCCGCTGCACGAGGTGCGCCTCGAACCGGCCGGAGCAGTAGTGCGCCGAGCCGCCCGCTGACTCGGGCAGCACCGCGCTGTCGTGCTCGCCGTGCAGCCGCAGCACCGGCACGGCCACCGGCGTGCGCAACCGCCTGGCGAAGCGCCACCCGTCCGGACGCAGCTGGCTGCGCACCACCCACCGGTAGTACTCCGCCGCCGAGTGGGCGACGAACGGCAGCGCCATCGCCTCGGCGTAGGTCCGTGCCTCCTCGGGCGAGGGCCAGATCCCTTGGGGCGATGCCCACTCGCGCAGCAGCCGCTGCACGTACCCACCGTGGACCGTCATCTGCCGCTCCGGGACGAACGGGCGCTGCAGCCCACCGAGGTAGCCGTTGGCCCTCAGCTGCGCTGCGCTCGTGAACGACGCCCGCCGGAACAGCAGCGGGTGCGGCATCGACAACGACGCGACCGCGCGGGTCACGGTCGGCTGCAGCGTCGGCATCGTCCAGGCGATCCAGCCGCCCCAGCCGTGCCCGACCACCGCGGCACGCGAGGCGCCGAGGGAGCGCAGCACCGAGGCGACGTCGGTCGCGGAGGTGTAGGTGTCGTAGCCCCGCGGCGGCTTGTCGGACGCGCCGTAGCCGCGCAGGTCCAGGGCGCAGGCTCGGTAGCCCGCCTCGGCCAGCGCGACCAGCTGGTGGCGCCAGGCCCACCAGAACTGCGGGAACCCGTGCAACAGCAGCACCACCGGGCCGTCGCCGAGCTCGGCGACGTGGAAGCGCGCGCCGTTGGCGGCCACGAAGCGGTGCTCCCACGGACCCTCGATGAGGGCCATCGAGGCGTCAAGGGACATGGACTCGTATGCCGTTCGGCTGGGTGGGTGCGCGGCCCGCGGCGGGTGCCGGGCTCAGGACCCGGACTTCACGGTGGAGATGGTCTCCTGCGCGTTGCGGATCGTGCGCTCCGGCTTGCCCTTGACCCCTTGCACGCTCTTCTTGCCGACCAGGGCGAGGCCGCCGGCGACGAGGAACAGCAGCGCCGTGGTGATGCCGTAGGACGCCGAGATGGGCAGCCAGATGTGGATCACCAGGGCAACGGTGTGGACCAGGAAGATGAGGCCGAGGATGCCCAGGAAGGCGGCCGCGCCGAACATGCCGGCACCCTTGGCAGCGGCCTTGGCGTCGTCCTTGAGCTCCGTCTTGGCCAGGGCGATCTCGTTGTGGACGATGCTCGAGATGTCGTGGGTCGCGTCGGCAACCAGCTGGCCGATCGTGCGCTCGACACCGGGTTCGCGCGTCGTGGTCATCGCCTCTCACCTCCGTCGGGGCGGTCGTGCCCGCAGCACGAGCCTATCCACCCGGCTGGGTCGGCGCCGCTCGAGCCGGCCCGTCTCTGGGGCAACGCCTCCTAGACTGCGGCGCACAGCGTTCGCGCATCCGCCGTCCGAGGAGGTGCCCATGCGGGCCAGGGACCTGGCCCAGCCCTTCGCCACCGTGGGGCTGGAGGACTCGGCGCTCGAGGCGGCCCGCGCCATGGCGGAGGCGGGGCGGCCGGGGATCGTCGTGCTCGGCGAGGACGGCACCCCGTGGACCGTGCTGCCGGGGTCGCAGGTGCTACGGCTGGCCATCCCGAAGTACGTCCAGGAGGACCCGCACCTTGCCCGGGTCTACGACGAGAAGGGTGCGGACGAACTGTTCGCCCGGCTCGAGGGCAAGGTGGTGCGCGACCTGGTCCCCGGGCACCGTGAGCAGGACGAGCTCCCCGTGGTCGACCCTGACGCGACCTCGATCGAGGTCGCCGCGGTGATGGCCCGGATGCGCAGTCCCTTGGCGGTGGTGAGCGACGGCGACGAGATCCTCGGCGTGGTCACCGTGAGCCGGCTGCTGCGGGCGCTGCTGCCCAAGGACGCATGATCACCACGCTGGTCGTGGTCGCGTTCGTCGCGGCCTACGTCCTGATCGCCACCGAGCGGATCCACCGGGTCGCCGCGGCCCTGTGGGGCGCGGCGGCCATGGTGGTGCTCGGCGCCGTCGACGCCAGGACCGCGTTCTTCAGCGAGGAGACCGGTGTCGACTGGAACGTCATCTTCCTGCTGCTGGGGATGATGCTCATCGTCGGCGTCCTGAGACAGACCGGGGTGTTCGAGTACCTCGCGATCTGGGCGGCCAAGCGCGCGCGGGGGCGGCCGTTCGCCGTGATGGTGATGTTGGTCGTCATCACCGCAGTCGCCTCGGCACTCCTCGACAACGTGACCACGGTGCTGCTGATCGCGCCGGTGACCCTGCTGGTCTGCGACCGGCTGGGGGTGGCGCCGGTGCCCTACCTCATCGCAGAGGCGATGGCCTCCAACATCGGCGGCACCGCCACCCTGGTCGGCGACCCGCCCAACATCATCATCGCGAGCCGCTCCGGCCTGTCCTTCAACGACTTCCTCGTGCACATGGCCCCCATCGCGACGCTGCTGGTGGTGGTGTTCGTCGGCCTGTGCTGGCTGCTGTTCCGAAAGGGCCTCACGCACGACCCGGAGCGCGCGGCCGCGGTGATGGGCCTCGACGAGCGTGAGGCGATCCAGGACCGGGGCCTGCTGGTGCGCAGCCTGGTGGTGCTCGCCCTGGTGCTCGCCGGCTTCATGGCGCACTCGGTCACCGGCCTCGAGCCGTCCGTGGTGGCGCTGATGGGCGCCGGCGCGTTGGTGGCGCTGTCCAGGCTGGAGCCCCGCGACTACCTTCGCGACGTCGAGTGGCCGACGCTGGTGTTCTTCGCGGGGCTGTTCGTCATGGTGGGCGCACTGGTGCACGTCGGCGTCGTCGAGCACGTCGGCCACGCGCTCAGGGACGCCGTCTCCGGACGGCTGCTGCTGGGCAGCACGGTCATCCTGTGGGGCTCGGCGGCCCTGTCGGGGGTGATCGACAACATCCCCTACGTCGCCACGATGGCGCCCATCGTCAGGGACCTCGCCGGCGGCGTCGGCGCCGACCAGCAGCACCAGGCCCTCTGGTGGGCCCTCGCGCTGGGCGCCGACCTGGGTGGCAACGCCACCGCCGTGGGCGCCAGCGCAAACGTGGTGATCCTCGGCATCGCGGCTCGCAACGACCACCCGATCAGCTTCTGGCGGTTCACGAAGTACGGCCTGGTCGTCGCCGCGGTGACCGTGGCCGTGGGCTGGGGCTACCTTTGGCTGCGCTACTTCGCGTTCGCCTGAGTCGGCTCGAAGCAGTCGGGGACGCCGTCGCCGTCCGCGTCGGCCGACTCGGTCGCGGCGATCCGCCGGTACACCCGGTTGCGGGCCCGCAGCACGACCGTCGCCAGCAGTGCGGACAGCAGCGACCCGGTCAGCACGGCCAGGCGCACGTGCTCGTCGCGTGGGCTGCCCGCCCCGAACGCCAGCTCGCTCACCAGCAGGGAAACGGTGAAGCCGACGCCCCCGAGAAGCGCGAGCCCGGCCACGTCCCACCAGGCGAGGTCGTCGTCGAGCTCCGCCCGGGTGAACCTCGCGAAGACCCAGGTCCCCCCGAGAACGCCGACGAACTTGCCGACCACCAGCGCAGCCACCACCGCGAGGGCGGCCTCGTCGGCGAACGACTCACGCAGCCCGCCGCCCACGAACCGCACCCCAGCGGCGAAGAACGCGAACACCGGCACCGCGACCCCCGCCGACAGCGGGCGCATCCGGTGCTCGAACCGCTCGGCGACGTCGACGTCGGCACCGTGCGTGCTGATCCGCGGCACGCTCGCCCGCGGCTTGACCGGCACCGCCAGGCCGAGCAGCACCCCGGCAACGGTCGCGTGCACGCCGGAGGCGTGCACCAGCCCCCAGGTCGCGGCGGCGAGCGGGAGCAGCAGCCACCACCGGGTGACCCTGCGCTGCACCAGCCACGCGAACCCGGCCAGCGGCAGGAGGGCCAGGCCGAGCGCAGGCAGGTCGAGGTCACCGGTGTAGAAGACGGCGATCACCGTGATGGCGACCAGGTCGTCGACCACGGCGAGGGTGAGCAGGAACGACCGCAGCGCCGACGGCAGGTGGGTGCCGATCACGGCCAGCACGGCGAGCGCGAACGCGATGTCCGTCGCAATCGGCACCGCCCAGCCGCGCAGGGTGTCTCCGGACCCGCCCAGGAAGGTGACGCCCGCGGCATACAGCAGTGCCGGCACCGCCACGCCACACAACGCGGCGGCCACGGGCAGCGCCGCTCGTGACGGGGACCGCAGGTCGCCCACCAGCACCTCGCGCTTGAGCTCCAGCCCGGCGACGAAGAAGAACACGGCGAGCAGGCCGTCGGCCGCCCACTGGGCCAGGCTGAGGTCGAGGTGCAACGCGGAGGGCCCGACCCGCAGGTCGTGGAGGGTGGAGTACCCGCCGTGCCACGGGGAGTTGGCCCAGGCCAGCGCGACGAGTGCCGCGGCGAGCAGCAGGGCACCGCCGACGGTCTCGGTGCGCAGGGCGGCGGTGACGAGCTGCGCCTCGCGCCACGTGGATCGGCGCAGCAGGCGCGGCCGGGGGGGAACGAGGGTCACAGGGGGCCTTTCGATGGCGTCACACGTCATCGCGACGCGGCCGACCAGGCTTCCCGGCTCACCAAGAGCCCCAGTCTACCGACTCGGGGTCTGCGGAGGATCCGGCGCGTCCTGACCCGTCGGCTCCTCCGAAGACTGGCGTCACGAGGGGGTCCGGGCCTTGGCGCGCAGCTCCTCGAACATCGTCGCCAGCCCCTTCGCGGCGATGTCGAGCTGTTCGCCGGGCAGCAGCTCACCGGCCAGGGTCAGGCTCTGGTCGAATGCCAGGCCCGGCCCCTCGACCCACGTCATCCTGACCCGCTCCAGGGTCTGGCGGAGCGCCGACTTCGCGTAGGACGCGCCGTGCCAGCCGTAGCCGACACACGCCACCGGCAGGCCCTCCCACTCGGCGTAGAGGTAGTCGATCGCGTTCTTGAGGGCGGCGTTGTAGCCGCGGTTGTACTCGGGCATGACGAGAACCAGCACGTCGGTCGCCCGCATCGCCGCCGACCAGCGCTTCGTGTGCGCCTTGGTGTACCGGCCCTCGAACGGCTGGTGCGGCTCGTCGAGGAACGGCAGGTCGATCTCGCGCAGGTCGTGGACGGTGACCTCGAAGCCGTCGGGCAGGTGTTCCAGCACCCAGTCGGCCACGAGCGGCCCGATGCGGGTCGGGCGGGTGCTCGTGACCACGACCGACAGGCGAGGGGATGACATGAAGGGCAGTCTGTCAGTGCGACGTCCATGGTCCGGACATCTCGACACTTCCGCTTAACAGAAGTTACTATCCACGATACAGAAATACGCTCGAAGAGACGCTGTGCTGGCAAGGAGGCCTTCGCATGTCCGCTCCGTCACCCGGGTACTCGATCACCGTCCGTGTGGAGGCGCCGGCCGCCATCGACACCACGGGGGTGATCGCGGCGGCCGTGGCCGAGGCCGGTGGCGCGCTCACCGCGCTCGACGTCGTGGAGTCCCGGACGAGCAGCCTCGTGGTCGACGTGACGTGCAACGCCGCGGACGAGGACCACGCCGACGAGATCACCGCCAAGATCGCGGCGGTCCCCGGGGTCACGGTGCGCAAGGTCAGCGACCGCACCTTCCTGCTCCACCTCGGGGGCAAGCTCGAGGTCGTCCCCAAGGTGCCGCTCAAGCACAGGGACGACCTGTCCCGCGCGTACACGCCGGGCGTCGCCCGCGTGTGCCTGGCCATCGCCGAGAACCCCGAGGACGCCCGCCGGCTGACCATCAAGCGCAACACCGTCGCCGTCGTCACCGACGGCTCCGCCGTGCTCGGTCTGGGCAACATCGGCCCAGCCGCCGCACTGCCCGTCATGGAGGGCAAGGCCGCGCTGTTCAAGCAGTTCGCCGGCGTCGACGCCTGGCCGGTCTGCCTCGACACCCAGGACACCGAGGAGATCATCAGCATCGTCAAGGCGCTGGCCCCCGTCTACGGTGGCGTGAACCTCGAGGACATCTCCGCCCCCCGCTGCTTCGAGATCGAGCAGCGGCTGCGCGACGAGCTCGACATCCCCGTCTTCCACGACGACCAGCACGGCACCGCCATCGTCGTGATGGCGGCCCTCACCAACGCGCTGCGGGTCGTCGGCAAGAAGCTCGAGGAGGTCAGCATCGTGGTGTCGGGCGTCGGGGCCGCCGGGCACGCGATCGTCCGGCTGCTCGACGCACAGGGGGCCACCGACATCATCGGCTGCGACCGGCACGGGGCGCTCGACCCGGACGCCGAGCACCGCGACGAGTTCCGAGGCTGGATCGCCAAGAACACCAACCCTCGTCGTGTGCGCGGCACGCTCAAGGAGGTGCTCGCCGGGACCGACGTCTTCATCGGCGTCTCCGCCCCCAACCTGCTCGACGGGGCGGACATCGCCACGATGGCCGACGACGCCATCGTGTTCGCCCTCGCCAACCCCGACCCCGAGGTCGACCCGGTCGCCGCCAGCAAGCACGCAGCGGTGGTCGCGACCGGCCGCTCCGACTACGCCAACCAGATCAACAACGTGCTGGCCTTCCCAGGCGTCTTCCGCGGGCTGCTCGACGCCCAGGTCAGGGACATCACCGACGCCATGATGATCGCCGCCGCGACCGCCATCGCGGACTGCGTCAGCCCGGAGGAGCTCAACGCGGCCTACATCGTGCCCAGCGTCTTCGATGCCGACGTCGCCCCCGCCGTCGCCGCCGCCGTGCGGGCAGCGGCAGACGGGCACCGCCACCACTCCGACCCCACGCCGAAGGCATCCACCTGATGACACTCGACCCCGACGCCCTCACGACCGAGCTCGAGGGGCGCCTCGCAGGGGCGGATGCTGCCCTGGCGCAACAGTTCCCGGGCGAGCGAGCCACCCGGCAGCCGGTCCACACCGTCTACGTACCCGCCGACCGCTACGACGCGGGCCTCGTCCCGCAGTGGGGCAGGGAAGCCCTCGCCGCCCTCGACGAGCACGGGGGCAGCGCTGCTGACTTCGCAGCGACCCTGGGACTGCCGGCCACCCTCGCCGACGAGGTCGTGAGCCGGGTGCGCAGCAAGCTCGAGCGGGAGCCCATCGAGGACCTGCGCATCGACTTCGAGGACGGCTACGGCCCGCGGCCCGACCCCGAGGAGGACCAGGCGGTCGACGCGTCGGTGAAGGGGCTGCGCGAGTCGGTGGCGAGCGGCGCCGCTGCGCCGTTCCACGGCATACGGTTCAAGAGCTTCGAGGCGCCCACCCGAGCGAGGGGGGTTCGCACACTCGCCAGGTTCGTCGAGGGTGTCGCCGACGGCGACGCCCTCCCGGACGGCTTCGTGGTCACCCTCCCCAAGGTGACCTCCGTCGAGCAGGTGGAGGCCATGGTCCACGCCTGCGAGCAGATCGAGTCCGGGCTCGGGCTGCGCTCAGGGGCAATGGGTTTCGAGATCCAGGTCGAGACACCCCAAGCCATCGTCGGGCCGGACGGCTCGGCGCTCGTGGCCCGCATGGTCCACGCCTCGACGGGTCGGTGCACCGCGCTCCACTACGGCACCTACGACTACTCGGCGTCGTGCGGGATCGCCGCGGCCTACCAGTCGATGGAGCACCCCGCCGCCGACTACGCCAAGGCGGTCATGCAGGTCGCTGCCGCCGGCACGGGCGTTCGGCTCTCCGACGGCTCCACCAACATCCTGCCGGTCGGGGACCGCGAGCGCGTGCACGCCGGCTGGGCACTGCATGCCCGACTCGTGCGCCGGTCCCTCGAACGTGGCTACTACCAGGGCTGGGACCTGCACCCGGCCCAGCTGCCGAGCCGCTACGCCGCGACCTACGCGTTCTACCGCGAGGGCCTGCCCGCAGCGGCCGAGCGGCTGCGGAACTACGTCGGCCAGGTCGACTCCGGCGTCATGGACGAGCCGGCGACGGCGCGGGCGCTCGCCGACTTCGTGGTGCGTGGCCTCGACTGCGGTGCCGTCGACGACGCCGAGGTCGAGTCGCTCACCGGCATCGACCGGGGCCGGTTGGACACCCTGGCGAAGCGCGCCTGAGTAGCGTGGTCGCCGTGCACGTAAGGGCGGAGTTCACGACCGAGCCCTTCCATGGGGAGGGTGAACCGCCCGCGCACGTGGCGGCCGCTGCGCAGCCGTTGGAGTATGCCGGGTTGTCACCCGACCTCGGACCGCTCGGCACGGCGGTGGACGGCGCCGCAGACGACGTCCTGCCGGCCATCGCCAAGGCGATGGAGGCCGCATTCGCCTCGGGCGCAACGCGGTTCACGCTCCAGGTCGAGCGGGTGGACGGTCATGGCTGAGCCCCTTTCGCAGCTGCCGACGACCAAGGGTGCGACAGGCGGACAGTCGGCGGACCTGCAGGAGGCGTTGCGCCCACTGCTCCAGCGGGTGGGGGGCCAGGTCGTCCAGGCCGAGCCGCAGCCGGGTGACGTGCCGGTCGAGTGGGGTGGCGCGGTGCTCTTCCACGTGCGCCTGGCAGAGCCGGCGGCCGGGGGAGAGCTGGTCGCCCCCGACCTGACCGACGGCTTGGCGCGGCTCATCGAGGACGTCGAGGCCGAGCTCGGTGGCCGGCTCTCTGAACTGCCCAGGGCGCAGAAGCAGCACGCCGTCCGGATTCTGGAGGAGCGGGGAGCCTTCGAGATGCGCCGCTCCGCCGAGACCGTCGCCGAGGCGCTCGGCGTCACCCGGTTCACCGTCTACAACTACCTCAACCGTGCGCGGGGCGCCTGAGCCAGCTCCATATATTCAACAAACTGTTGACTCCCTGTCCGGAGCATGCCAGCCTTTCGCAACACGGAAATCTCTTTCCATTTGGTGAGAGCCCATCCAGTGAGAGGACTCAAGAGGTGGACCTGGACCGGTTCAACGGGGAGACAGTCGACGCGCTGACCCCCACCTTGTTGGCCTGCTGCGACGTGCCCGGCTGGGCCAACGCCGTGGCCGAAGGTCGTCCCTACGCGGATGTCGACGCCGCACTCGCGGTGGCCGACAAGGCCGCCCGCGGCCTGACCCCGGCCGAGGTCGACCGCGCACTCGCCGCCCACCCCCGGATCGGGGAGCGCGCCGAGGGCCGGGGCACCGAGGCCGCCTGGTCCCGTGGCGAGCAGTCCGGTGTCGGCCGCGACGAGCGGACCGCCGCCGCGCTCCTCGAGGGCAACCGGACCTACGAGGAGCGGTTCGGCCGGGTCTTCCTCATCTGCGCCACCGGCCTTTCCGGTGAGCAGGTCCTCGACAGCCTCACCGAGCGGCTCGGCAACGACGACGAGACCGAAGCGGCCGTCGTCGCCGACGAGCTGCGCAAGATCGCCGTGCTCCGACTGCGAAAGGTCCTCGACTCATGAGCGCGATCACCACCCACGTCCTCGACACCTCGCGCGGCAGGCCGGCACGCGGCATACCGGTGCGCCTCGAGGCCCTCGAACCACAGCCGCACGTCCTCGCGGAGGCAACCACCAACGAGGACGGCCGTGTTCCCGAGCTCGGACCCGACCGGGTCGAGAACGGCACGTACCGCCTGGTCTTCGACACCGCCGCCTACCACGCGGCGCAGGGCGAGACCGGATTCTTCCCCGAGGTCGTCATCACGTTCACCCTCGACGACCCCGCCCAGCACTACCACGTGCCCGTCCTGCTCAGCCCGTTCGCCTTCTCCACCTACCGAGGAAGTTGATCCACCATGGCCATCAAGCTTGGTCCCAACCAGTACGGCAAAGCCGAGAACCACCTGGTCCGCGTCTACCGCGACAGCGACCGCCACGAGATCCACGACCTGACCGTCTCCACCTCACTGCGCGGTGACTTCAGCGCCGCGCACGCCTCGGGTGACCAGGCCGAGGTGCTCCCCACGGACACCCAGAAGAACACCGTGTTCGCGTTCGCCAAGGAGAAGGGGGTGGAGTCGCCCGAGCAGTTCGCGCTCGAGCTCGCCGACCACTTCCTGGCCACCTCCAAGGTCGCCGAGGGTGCGCGCATCGAGGTCGACGAGGCCGCCTGGAGCCGCATCGAGGTCGACGGCCAGGGTCACGACCACGCCTTCGTCCAAGGCGGCAACGGCACCCGCACCACCGTCGTCAACGTGGACGGCCGCGGTGCCGACCGCAAGGCGCACGTCGTCTCCGGCCTGAAGGACCTCGTCGTCCTCAAGTCGACCGGTTCGGCCTTCCGCGGCTTCCTCAAGGACAGGTACACGACGCTGCAGGAGACCGACGACCGCATCCTCGCGACCTCGCTCGTCGTGCGCTGGCGCTACGAGGGGACCGACGTCGACTGGAACAAGACCTTCGACGCGGTCAAGGCCCTGCTGTTGGAGAAGTTCGCCGTGCCGCACTCGGAGGCGCTGCAGCAGACCCTCTACGGCATGGGCGAGGCAGTGCTCGAGCAGTTCCCGGCGATCCAGGAGATCAAGTTCTCCGCGCCGAACAAGCACCACTTCCTCGTCGACCTCGCGCCGTTCGGGCTCGACAACCCCGGCGAGGTCTTCTACGCGGCCGACCGCCCGTACGGCCTGATCGAGGCCACCGTCGTCCGTGACGACGCCACCGACCCCGGGGCCGCGTGGCACGCGGTGCCCGGCTTCTGCTGAAAGGGGTGTGAGGACCGATGAAGCTCCTCTCCCGCCCGGGAAACCCGAGGTACCGCGGACGCCCCGAGGACCAGAGCTACGGCCCCGGGCAGCTGCTCGCCTATGGCACCCAGCACATCCTCACGATGTACGGCGGGGTCATCGCACCGCCGCTGATCGTCGGTGGCGCGGCCAAGCTCTCGCCGGGCGACATGGCGCTGCTCGTCACCGCCGGACTGTTCATCAGCGGGCTCGCCACGCTGCTGCAGACCCTGGGGGTCGGGCCGTTCGGCAGCCGGCTGCCCATCGTGCAGGGCATCTCCTTCGCGAGCGTGTCGACGATGGTCGCCATCGCGAGCGACGGCGGCGTGCGGCCCGTGTTCGGGGCGATCATCGTCGCCGGGCTGATCGGCCTGGTGGCGAGCTCGTTCTTCGCCCAGCTGGTACGGCTGTTCCCCGCGGTCGTGACCGGGTCGATCATCACGGTGATCGGGCTGTCGCTGTTGCCGGTGTCCTTCACCTGGGCGATGGGCGGCGCGGGCGCCAAGGACCTCGGGTCGACGTCCAACATTGGCTTCGCCGCGCTGACGCTGCTCATCATCCTGGTGATCAGCCGGGTGTTCCAGGGCGCCATCTCGCGGCTGTCCATCCTCATCGGCATGGTGGTCGGCACGCTGGTCGCCGCGCTCGTCGGCAAGGCCGACTTCTCCACCGTCGGTGACGCCAAGATCATCGCCCTCCCGCAGCTGTTCCACTTCGGGGGCCCGACCTTCCAGGTCGGCGCGATCGTCTCGATGACCATCGTGATCTTCGTGATCATGACCGAGACGACGGCCGACATCCTGGCCATCGGCGAGATCGTGGGCACCGAGGTCGACGCCAAGCGGGTCGCCGACGGCCTGCGCGCGGACATGGTCTCGACGGCGGTGGCGCCGGTGTTCGGTTCCTTCCCGTGCAGCGCCTTCGCGCAGAACGTCGGCCTGGTGGCGCTCACCGGCATCAAGAGCCGCTTCGCGGTGGCTGCCGGTGGCGGCGTGCTCCTGGTGCTCGGCCTCCTGCCGGTCGTCGGTGCGGTCGTGGCCGCGATTCCGTACCCCGTCCTGGGTGGCGCGGGAATCGTGCTCTTCGGCTCGGTGGCGGCTAGCGGCATCCGCACCCTGTCCCGTGTCAACTACCACGACAACCTCAACATGGTGATCGTCTCCGTCGCCATCTCGGTGGGCATCATCCCGATCGCCGCCCCGACCTTCTGGGACTCCTTCCCGAACTGGTTCAGCGTGATCATGCACTCGGGCATCAGTGCCACCGCGGTGGTCGCCGTCCTGATGAACCTGCTGTTCAACGAGGTCAAGGCGGGCAACAAGCCCGGTGCCTCTGTCTTCGCAGCGGCAGAGTCCGAGAAGGACGAGCTCGGGGACACCCTCGACGACGAGCTGCGCGGCGAGAAGCGCCCGGTCCAGGGCAGCCGGCGGCCGGTCGAGCCAGCCGGCGGACCGCACTAGCGGCCCGGTCCGGGTATATCCGGCCCACCTGCTGGGACGGGCCGACCGGTGGTTGACCACCCGCCGCCGGTCGGCCTACCCTCTCACTAATCGGAAAACAACTTCCACAATCCGAAATCTCTTCCGGAAGGGGCAGCCATGGCCGACCACGGACTGCGCTACGAAGCCAACCTGTCCATCCTGTTCACCGAGCTCCCGCTGCTCGAGCGGCCCGCCGCCGCCAGGGCGGAGGGCTTCACCGCGGTCGAGTTCTGGTGGCCCTGGCCGGACCAGCCGGTGCCGGCTGACCGCGACGTCGACGCCTTCGTGTCGGCGGTGCAGGACGCCGGCGTGCAGCTGGTCGGCCTCAACTTCTTCGCCGGTGACCTCGCCGGCCCCGACTGCGGGGTGCTGTCCATCCCCAGCCGGGTCCAGCAGTTCCGCGACAACATCGACGTCACCGTGGGCATCGGCGAGCGGCTCGGGGTCTCCGGGGTCAACGCGCTGTTCGGCAACCGCGTCGACGACGCGTCGCCCGAGGAGCAGGATGCGCTCGGTCGCGAGTCGATCGCCGCTGCGGCCAAGGCCGCCGACCGCATCGGGGCGACCGTGCTCGTCGAGTCGGTGAGCGGCCCCAAGCCGTACCCGCTGCGCACCGCCGCCGACGCCGTCTCCGTCGTCGACGACGTGCGGGCGACCGGCGCCGCCAACGTCGGCTTCCTCATGGACCTCTACCACCTCGCTGCCAACGGCGACGACCTCGATGCCGCCATCGCGGCGTACACCGACCGCACCGCGCACGTGCAGGTCGCCGACGCCCCCGGCCGTGGGGAGCCCGGCACTGGTGACCTCGACCTGGACCGCTACCTCGGCCAGCTGGCCGACCACGGGTATGCCGGGTGGGTGGGCCTGGAGTACAAGCCCACCACCGCGACCACTCCCGAGAGCCTCGGCTGGCTGCCGCGCGAGCGCCGCGCCGCCGGCTGAGACCCCACCGACAAACCAGACCCCGGACCCTCGCCCCTTGCTTGCGTCTGCGGTTTTGCCCCGCTGGTGGGCAAAACCGCAGACGCAAGCAGGAAAGACCACCGCAAGGAGAACGCAATGAGCACCATCGCCTTCATCGGACTCGGCATCATGGGCAGCCCCATGGCCGTGCACCTGCAGAACGCCGGGAACACCGTCGTCGGCTACAACCCTTCCCCCGAGAAGGCGCAGCCCCTCGTGGACGCCGGCGGCAGCGCAGCCGGCTCGATCGCCGAGGCGGTCAAGGACGCCGACGTCGTGGCAGTCATGGTCCCCGACAGCCCCGACGTGCAGGACGTGCTGCTCGGGGAGGAGGGGGTCTTCGCCGGCGCCAAGGAGGGCACCCTGGTCATCGACTTCTCCAGCATCCGCCCCGACGTGACGGTCGAGCTCGCGAAGACGGCCAAGGACAAGGGGTTCCGCCTCCTCGATGCGCCCGTCTCCGGTGGCGAGGCCGGCGCGAAGAACGCTGCGCTGTCGATCATGGTCGGTGGTGACGCCGCTGACTTCGACGCCGCCAAGCCGGTCTTCGACGCGGTCGGCAAGACCGTCGTCCACGTCGGCGGCAACGGCGCGGGCCAGACCGTCAAGGCCGCCAACCAGCTGATCGTCGCCGCCAACATCGAGGCGCTCGCCGAGGCCGTGGTGTTCCTCGAGGCCTACGGTGTCGACCTCGGCCCCGCCCTCGACGTGCTCGGCGGCGGCCTGGCCGGCTCCAAGGTCCTGGACCAGAAGCGCGACAACATGGCCACCAAGAGCTTCGAGCCGGGCTTCCGGATCGACCTGCACCACAAGGACCTGGGCATCGTCACCTCCGCCGCCCGCGAGGCAGGTGTCGTCGTCCCCGTCGGCGCCCTCGTCGCCCAGCTCATGGTCTCCGCCCGCGCCAACGGCGACGGCGGCCTCGACCACTCCGGCCTGCTCCGCGGGGTGCAGCGCCTCTCCGGCACGCTCACCGACAACCCGACCAAGGAGGGCTGAACCATGGCCCGCATGACCGCGGCCCAGGCGGCCGTCGAGATCCTCAAGAAGGAGGGGGTGACCAACCTCTTCGGGCTGCCCGGGGCGGCGATCAACCCCTTCTACAAGGCGATGAAGACCAATGGCGGTCTCCACCACACGCTCGCCCGTCACGTCGAGGGTGCCTCGCACATGGCCGAGGGCTACACCCGCGCCAAGCCCGGGAACATCGGCGTCTGCATCGGCACCTCCGGTCCCGCTGGCACCGACATGATCACCGGCCTGTACTCCGCCAGCGCGGACTCGATCCCGATCCTGTGCATCACCGGTCAGGCGCCGGTGTCCAAGCTGCACAAGGAGGACTTCCAGGCGGTCGACATCGCGTCCATCGCCAAGCCGCTGACCAAGA
>JAICSZ010000285.1 GCA_025936615.1 Pedococcus sp.
AACTGGGTGGAGCAGGACTGGGCGCGCTCGCCCAGCTCGTCGTAGAGGTCAGCGGTGGACGTCATGGGTGTTCTCCTCGGTTCGGACCAGCTGGAGCCCGACCCGGTTGCCCACCGGGTCGAACGTGTGGAAAGCGGCGTACCCCTGGGATGTTCGCGTCCCAGTTCACCTCACCACCGGCGACCTCCCGCAGCGCGTCCTCCGAGCCCGTGGGACAGGCGAGTTGCACGTGGTGCAGGCCGACCAGGCCCATCAGGCCGCCGCCCCTCGGCGGTGCCCGACGCAGAAGATCCGCCGGAACGCCAGCACCACCCCGATGGGAGTGCGCGGGTATGCCGCGCGGAGACGCGCGTCGTAGTCCGCCAGGAACGCCTCGCGTTCCGACTGGTCGGTCAGGGTGTCGAGCACGGGGCGCAGGCCGGTGCCGCGCACCCACTCCAGGACCGGGCTCTCCTGCTGGCCCAGCGGGTCGAGCACGTGCTGGTAGGTCGTCTCCCAGCCGTCGACCTCGAGCCCGGCCGCGCCGAACAGCTCCATGTACTCGGCCGGCTCGAGCACGGCCAGCCGGCTCAGGGGTGCCTGCAGGCGCGCGGAGGCGGGGTGCTCGGCTGCGACGGCCCGCATCAGGGCGTGCGAGGGCGCGTCGTGGTTTCCCGGCACCTGCATGCCCAGCCAGCCGCCCGGTGCCAGGGCCGCGGCCCAACGGGCCAGCACGGCCTCGTGTCCGGGAACCCACTGGAGCGTCGCATTCGTGAGGACGACGTCGGGCGCCGCGCCGAGCGAGGCGGGGTCCCACTGCGCAACGTCTGCCTCCACCCACTCCACGCGGCCCTGCGCGTCCAGGTCACGGGCGGCCCCGAGCATCTCGCCCGAGTGGTCCACGCCGACGATCCGGGCACCCGGCCAGCGCTCCGCCAGCCCCAACGTCAGCGGTCCGTTGCCACAGCCCAGGTCGACGACCAGCGCCGGGTCCTCGGCTCCGACCCGGCCCAGCAGGTCGTGGAAGGGCCGCGCCCGGTGGTCGGCGAACTTGGCGTACTGCTGTGGGTCCCACCTGGTGCTCATCGTTGTCCTCCCTCGACCTCGCTGCCCGGGCCCGGTGTCCTCCCACATCCTCGCCGTACATTTATCTTGATGTCAAGATACTTGATACCGGTACAGTCTGGCCCATGACCGCAGCGAGCCAGGGCGACGACGTCGACCGCATCGTCGACGCCTGGCGTCGCGAACGCCCGGACCTCGACGTGGCGCCCCTGCAGGTCCTGTCCCGCATCTCCCGGCTGGCCCGGCGCCTCGACCTCGACCGCTCCTCCGCCTTCGCGCGGCACTCCCTCGAGGGCTGGGAGTTCGACGTGCTCTCGGCACTGCGCCGGGCGGGGCGCCCCTACGAGCTCTCCCCCGGCCAGCTGGTCCGCCAGACGCTGGTCACCAGCGGCACCATGACCAACAGGGTCGACCGGCTGGAACGGCGCGGCCTCGTCGAGCGCCGCCCCAGCCCGACCGACCGCCGAGGCGTCATCGTGCAGCTCACCGCCCAGGGCCAGCGCACCGTCGACGGCGCCATGTCCGACCTCCTCGACCGCGAGCGCACCCTCCTCGCCGAGCTCCCCGAGACGGACCGGGAGGCACTCGCAGGCCTGCTGCGGCGCCTGCTCGCCCCCTTCGAGAGCTGACCGCAGACCTGCCCCGCGCTGTCGACGGTGGCGGACCCGGGGACCCCGGCCACGAGGTGGTCGAGGGGCGCGCGTTATTCGGGTGCGTCCGCCGCACGCTTCGGGTGGACTTGCGGCGTGCCAGCACCCAGCCCACACCGCAGCTCAGCCGTGCGCGTGCTCGTCGAGGGCCGAAGCGACGCCGTCGTGGTCGAGCACCTGCTGCGCACCCACGGGCTGGAGAGGGCACGGGTCGAGGTCATGGACGGCGTCACCAACATCGAGCGTGAGCTCGCCCGGCTCGCCGCTACGGCGCCGGGCGCGGAGGTGTGCGGCCTGTTCGACGCGGCCGAGGAGCGGTTCGTGCGGCGAGCCCTGGCACGGCGGGACATCCCACCGATGGGCGTGCGGGCCTGGCCCGGGCCGGGTTCTTCGCCTGCGACGCCGACCTGGAGGACGAGCTGATCCGCGCCCTCGGCACCGACGTGGTCGAGGAGGCCGTCGCCGAGCTCGGTGAGCTCCCGCGGCTGCGAACCTTCCAGCAGCAGCCCGACTGGCGAGGACGCCCACACCCCGCCCAGCTGCGCCGCTTCGCCGGGGCAGGTTCGGGCCGCAAGGAGCGCCTCGCCGCCGCCCTGGCGAAGCGGCTGACACCCGCGACCACGCCCGCGCCACTGGCCAGGCTGGTCCGGTACGTGGGCGTGTCGGTCACCATCGATGGCTGCCGCAAGGACCCCGCCGCTCGTTAGTCGACCACCTCCGCGGCGGCCAGCCACTCGAGCTCGAGGGCCTCCCGCTCGTCGACCACCTCGCGGAGCTGGCGGTTGAGCTCGAGCACCTTCGCGTGGTCGGTGGCCGCGTCCGCCATCGCCGTGTGGATGCGCTCCTCCCGCTCGCCGAGCCTGGTCAGCTGCTTCTCGATGCGGGCCATGTCCTTGCGGGCCTCCCGCAGCTCCGCCGCCGACGGCCCGCCCACGCCCCCAGCCCCGCCCGCCTCCCCCGTCGCTGACCCATGCAAATCATGAGTTGGCGCCAGTCGGGCCGGCGCCAACTCATGATTTGCATGGGATGGCGACGCGGAGTGGCGCAGCTCGAGGTACTGCTCTACGCCGCCGGGGAGGTCGCGCACCTTCCCGTCGCCCATCAGTGCCACCTGCCGGTCGCAGACCCGCTCGAGCAGGTACCGGTCGTGCGACACCACGAGGAGCGTGCCGGCCCAGCCGTCGAGGACGTCCTCGAGCGAGGTCAGCGTCTCGATGTCGAGGTCGTTGGTCGGCTCGTCGAGCAGCAGCACGTTCGGCTCGTCCATGAGCAGCCGGGTCAGCTGCAGCCGGCGTCGTTCACCACCCGACAGGTCCGAGACCCGCGTCTGCTGCCGTCCACCGGTGAACCCGAGCCGCTGCGCCAGCTGCGAGGCGCTGACCTCCTTCTTCCCCAGACGCACGTAGGCACGCACGTCCTCGACGGCGTCGATGACCCGCCACGCGGCATACCGGTCCAGCTCACGCACCTCCTGCGTGAGGTGGGCCAGGCGCACGGTCAGGCCCTGCTTGCGCTTGCCCGAGGTGAGCGACACCTCGCCGGCGAGCGCGCCGAGCAGGGTCGACTTCCCGGCGCCGTTCACCCCCACGACCCCGATCCGGTCGCCGGGTCCGAGGTGCCAGGTCACCCGGTCCAGGAGCATCCGCCCACCGAGCTCCACCGAGGCGTCGAGCAGGTCGATGACGTCCTTGCCGAGGCGGGTGGTCGCGAACCGCGCCAGCTCGACGTCGTCGCGCGGCGCCGGCTCGTCCTCGATGAGGGTGTTCGCCGCCTCGATGCGGAACTTCGGCTTGGAGGTGCGCGCCGGCGGGCCGCGGCGCAGCCAGGCGAGCTCCTTGCGGAGCAGGTTGTCGCGGCGCTCGGCCGTGACGGCTGCGATCCGCTCGCGTTCCGCCTTGGCGAGCACGTATGCCGCGTAGCCGCCTTCGTAGGACGCCACCGACCCGTCGACGACCTCCCACGTCACCGTGGCCACCGCGTCGAGGAACCACCGGTCGTGCGTGATGGCCAGCAGCGCGTTGCCCGGGCCGGAGCGGTGGTGGACCAGGTGGTCTGCGAGCCAGGCGACGCCCTCGACGTCGAGGTGGTTGGTCGGCTCGTCGAGCAGCAGCAGGGTCGGGTCGCTCACGAGCAGGCCGGCCAGCGCGACCCGGCGGCGCTCGCCGCCGGACAGCGGCCCGACCGCAGCGTCCAGCCCGCCGAGCGCGTCGGCGTCGACGCCGCCGAGCAGACCGGTCAGGACGTCGCGGATCCGCGGGTCGCCGGCCCACACGTGCTCGGGCAGGTCACCGAGGGCGGCCTGCCGCACCGTCTGGGTGGCGTCCAGGATGTCGTCCTGCGGCAGCACGCCGACGGTCGCTCCCCCGGATCGCGTCACCCGGCCGGAGTCGACCTC
>JAICSZ010000487.1 GCA_025936615.1 Pedococcus sp.
CGCATCTTCGGCCACCGTCGTGCCCAGCCGGGTGACCCGTGGGTGCTCGCGGCGTACTCCGTGCCGGAGTCGCAGCGGCACCTGCGTCACCGACTGCGAAAGGTATTGGTGGGCAGGGGATTCGGCACCGTTGGTGCCGGGTTGTGGATCGCGCCCGAGCACGTGCTGCCGCACCTGCGGCACGAGCTCGAGCGCGAGGGGCTGGCCGACTTCGTCGAGCTGTTCAGGGCGGAGCCGCTGGGCGCCGATGCCCGCGCCAAGGTCGCCGACTGGTGGGACCTGGACGCGCTGGGGCAGCGCTATGCCGCGTTCACGGCTGAGCTCGAACCGGTGCGTCAGCGGTGGGCTGGCTCGGGTGACGCACCGGACAGCGAGCGGGACGCCAGCGCCTTCGCCGACTACGTGCGGCTGCTCACCGCCTGGCGGCGGCTCCCCTTCCTCGACCCCGGCCTGCCCGCGGCCTACCTGCCGGCGGACTGGCCCGGCACGGCAGCCGAGCAGCTCTTCACGACCCTGCACGAGCGGCTCAGCGCCCCCGCCGCGCGCCATGCCGCGACGGTCATGGCCGCTTGAGGAACCGGAACCAGAAGGCCACGAACACCAGGACGATCCCCACGTTCACCGCGAGCCGGGGCCCGAGGTGGTGCCTGAAGAACAGGACGTCCACGACGACCACGGTGCAGACCATCGCCGCCAGGTAGAGGGCGGCTGTTGCTGACCTTCCCACCCCTTGTTCCTACTACGGGTGGCTGTGAGCCGGCTGGGTCCCTCAGGCCCAAGGGCGCTTGATCCGCTCGTCGGGGATGACGGCGACGCCCAGGACCTCGATCATCGCCTCGGGCTGCCAGAGCGCGGTGCAGCCGATCCCGGCCATCGCGGGGTAGTGCGTGCCGGCCAGCTCGCGCCACACCCGCCCGATCTCGGCCCCGTGCGCCTGGTAGTCGGGGATGTCGGTGAGGTAGATCGTCAGGCTGACCAGGTCCTCGGGCTCGCCCCCTGCGTCGCGCAGCGTGGCAAGGACGTTGGAGAACGCCTGGCGGAACTGCTCGACGATCCCCCCAGGCACGATCCGCATGTCCTCGTCGAGGGCGGTCTGGCCGCCGAGGTGCAGCGTGTTGCCGGCCAGCGTGCCGTGGGAGTAGCCGCTCGGCGCGGGAAGGCTGGACGGGTTGATGGCGACGTGGGCCATGCGGTGCTCCTGGGGCAACGGACGAGTCGGGTCATTGACTGTAGCGTGACGATCGTGAAAATCTCTCCATATCCGGTGTGCCAGCCCAGGGCGATGCCTGCTGCGAGGGAGACGCGATGAACTACGACAGCTACGTCCTCGAGGGCGACCCGTCGCCGTGGGCCCAGCCCGACGGCCGCGTCATCCCCGTCGTCACGAGAGCGGGCATGGAAGACGCGTCGACGGCCGACTCGGGCGGCGCCTCGCGCGTCTCGGGCGTCAGCATCCAACACACGCCGGCGAAGCGGCTCTGGTACGGCAAGGTCTTCAACAAGCCCGGCTACCGCTCGGTGAGCCACCACCACGGCGAGGCCGAGACCGGGGGCTACGTCCTGCAGGGCCACGGCCGGATCTACTTCGGCGACGGCTTCCGGGAGTACGTCGACATGACCGAGGGCGACTTCGTCTTCGTGCCACCGTTCATGCCCCACGTCGAGTGCAACATGTCCACGAAGCACGACCTCGTGTGGCTGACCACCCGCACGCCGGACAACCTCGTGGTCAACCTCGAGGACGTCGACGACAGCACCCTCGAGGGCTTCCACCGCGCATGAGGCCGACCTCGCAGGTCCTCACCGACACCCTGGCCCTCACCCCCACGGAGCCGGAGGTCTACGACGAGGCCTAC
>JAICSZ010000274.1 GCA_025936615.1 Pedococcus sp.
CGTTCACCGCGTCGGACAGGAGGAACTTCAGCTCGCGGTACTTGATGGCGTAGGCGGCCTTGCGCAGTGCCGAGCCGAGTGCCACGCCCCCCTTGCCGGTGTAGGGGTTGTTCTGCTGGCCGGCCTCGCCGCTCTCGGGGTAGTCGAACTCGCGCGGCTTGGCCCCTTGGCTGGCCCCGACGATGGAGTAGGCAGGCGAGTTCTCCCCGAAGTAGACGCGCGGCTGGTAGTCCCCGAGCGGGCCCGTCGGCGGGATGTCCTTCTCGTAGAAGACGGGTTGTCCGTCCGGCCCGCGCTGGTTGCCGTAGGCAGCCACCACGCCGAAGCCGTGCGTGTAGACGGTGTGGTCGTTGAGCCAGTTGCGCTGGTTCTCCGGGACGCCGTTGAGGTCGAGCTCGCGGACCGCGATGACGGTGTCGGACACCTTGCCGTCGATGGTGTAGCGGTCGACGTCAAGGGCGTCGGGGAAGGCGTAGTAGGACTTGACCGACTGCAGCTGCCGGAAGGTCGGGCTCACCACGATCGGGTCGACCAGGCGGATGCCGGGGATCGTCTCCGCGTCGTTGCGCAGCTGCCCGGGGCTCGCCTGGGTGGTCGCGTCGTAGGGCTTGGTCTCGATGTCGTCGAGGCCGTATGCCGCCCGGGTCGCCGTGATGCTGCGGGCGATGTACTTCTGCTCGAGGGACTTCTCGGACGGGTTGACCTTGAAGCTCTGCACGAGCGCGGGGTAGATGCTGCCCACCACGATCGAGGTGATGACGAGCAGCGCGACTCCGACGACGGGCAGCCGCCACGAGCGTGTCCAGATGGAGGCGACGAACAGGCCGGCGGTCATGATCGCCGCGACCGCCAGGATCGCCTTGGTCGGCATCACGGCGTGCGCGTCGGTGTAGTTGATGCCGGTGAGCAGTGCGGAGTTCTTCGTCGACAGGGCGTATCGGTCGAACCAGTAGCTCGCGGCCCGGACCAGGACCAGCGCCGCCGCCAGCACCGCCAGGTGGGTGCGTGCCGCGTGGGTGGTGCGTTCCGCGCGTGCCTGGATCTGCAGCCCGCCGTAGATGTAGTGGGTGAAGGCGGCCGCCAGCAGGCCGATGATCAGCGCCATCGTGAGGAACCCGAGGACGAACCGGATCCAGGGCAGGGTGAAGACGAAGAAGGACAGGTCCAGCCCGAACTGGGGGTCGCGCCTGCCGAAGGGCACGCCGTTTCGCCACAGCAGGAAGGTCTCCCAGTGGCCGGCAGCACCGGTCGCGGCGAGCAGGCCGACGATGGCGGGCACCACGACCATGGCCACCTTGCGCAGCGGCTCGATGGCCTCGCGGTACTGGTCGAGGTTCTGCTGCTGCGGCGTCACCGGCGCGTAGATCGGCCGGGTGCGGTAGCCGATCACCAGGCTGGAGGCCACCAGCCCCGCGACGATCAGGAAGCCGACGACGAAGAGCAGGACCTTGGTCCACACCTCGGTGAAGAACACGCCGCGGTAGCCGACCGAGTCGAACCACAGCACCTCGGTCCACACCGACGCCGCCATCGACACCACGAACAGGAGCGCGACGATGATGGCGATGGTGGGGCCGAGCGGGCCACGCCGGCGACGCAGCTGCATCGTGGGCCGGCGCCCGCCACCTCCGGGAGCGGGTCTACCCTCGGGTGGGCCGCCCTCGCCTCCCCGGTTGCCCGAGCCGAACCAGTCAGAATTGCTCACGCCACGCCCGATCTGCCGCTGCTGTCTTTGTGGACAACCTACCCAGCGCGCCTGAAGTTCCCGCGCCGGCGTGCGGCACCATGGAGCCCGTGAGCCCGACCAGCCCCGCCGCCCAGCCCGTCACCGACCCGTTGACGATCGCCGCGCTCGACACCGAGCGCCACGTCGCTGCCGCCGGGTGGGACCAGAACCCGCGGCTGTTCGCGCTGGTCTCGACCGCCGACCTGATGGAGCGCGAGCCGCACCTGCGGGCGCAGCGGCGCGGCGCGGACCTCGCGGAGGGCGCGTTGAGCGCGATCGAGCAGGAGGACCTGCCCCCCACCTCCCACATCGAGAGCCTGCTGGGGGGCATCGCGTGGCCCGACGCCGTCCTGGGAGCCGCCGTCGCCCTCGAGCGCGTGGTCGTCCCACCCGAGGCCGAGCGCGACCTGCCCGTCGACCCCCAGGCCGCCATGGATGCGCTCGCCAAGGACCCACGCCGGCAGGACGTCCGGCTGCTCGTCGCCGTCACGCGCGACGGGCGGGCGCGCTGCCTGTTGCGCCAGCGCGCCCATGACAGCGACGACCAGGTGGCGATGGGCGACGACATCGCGCCCGGGCTGGTGCACGCGCTCAGGGCGACGCTGGAGGGCTAGCCGGCGACTCGGCACACAGCCGGCAACCAGCGCGGCGGTCAGCGGCAGGTCGGCAGCGAGCCCGCCCGGTCCCCGGCGATCGCCTCGACTGCCTGCTTCGCGTCGGCGAAGCTGCTGATCCGCACGATCCGCAGCCCGTCAGGCACGTGGCCGACGACCTCGTCGCAGTTGGACGCCGGGGCGAGGAACCACTTGGCCCCGCCGTCCCTCGCGCCGTACAGCTTCTGCCGGATGCCGCCGATCGGCCCGACCTTCTCGGTCTCGAAGTCCATCGTGCCGGTGCCGGCGACCTTCTTGCCACCGGTGAGCGCACCGGGCGTCAGGGTGTCGTAGAGGCCCAGTGCGAACATCGTTCCGGCAGAAGGGCCGCCGACGTCGTCGAGGTTGAACTTGACCTTGACCGGGAAGTCGAAGCGCACTCCCAGGAACACCCCCACGGTGGCACGTCCGCCGGTGCCTCGCGTCTTCACCGGCACCTCCAGCTTCTTGCCCTCTCGCAGGAGCGTGAGCGCAACGGTCTCGCCGGGCTGGTGCGCGGTGATGCCCGCGCGGACAGCGTCGGTGCCCGTGACCGGCTTGCCGTCCACCGCCGTGATCTCGTCCCCGGCCTTGACCAGCGCCGCGGAGGGCGCGTCCTTGGCGACCTGCGCGATCACCACGTGCTCGGTCACCGGGTGGCCGGTCTCCTTGAGCGCCACCGCAGTCGCCTCCTGCTGGGAGTCGACCATCATCGCCGTGTCCTGCTCCTCGACCTGCTTCTCGGTCACGCCCTTCGGGAAGTAGAGATCCTCCTTGACCACCGCCTCCTTGCGGTCGATCGCCGCCGCGAGCAGGTCCCACACGGTCACGCGGTACCCGGGGCCACCCCTGATCGCGATGGTGGTGAAGTCCAGGGCTCCGCTGGTCGGGTAGGTCGGTGCACCGGTGATCGTGTAGAGGTCCTTGCCGTCGAGCTGGCCCAGGGTGTTCTGGATCGGACCCGGCTTGAGCACGACGTAGGGCAGCCCGACCATGGTCGACAGTGCCCCCAGCGCGATCAGCACGAACACGGCGACCAGGCTGCCCGAGGCTCCCCGGCCCAGCCGGTACGGGTCGCGCTCCTTGCGCCGGGGACCCCCGGTGCCCTCGGTGGACGGCAGCGTCACGGAAGGCCGACCCACTCGTCCGAGCCGTCGGTGAACTGCTGGTGCTTCCAGATCGGCACCCGCGACTTGAGGGTGTCGATGAGGTCACGGCAGGCCTCGAAGGCCTCTCCGCGGTGCGGCGCCGACACCGCGGCGACGACCGCGACGTCACCGATCTCCAGGTGCCCGACGCGGTGCACCGCGCCCAGCCGGGCGACCGTATGCCGCGTGGCCACCTCGGCGAGCACCTCGCCGAGGCTGTCGACGACGCTGGGGTGGGCGGAGTAGTCGAGGGCCGTCACCGGCTCCCCGTGATCGTGGTCGCGGACCACTCCGACGAAGACGGCGATGCCGCCGCACCGGGGGTGGCGCACCAGCCCGAGCACCTCGTCGACGCTCAGCGGGTCCTCGCGGACGTCGCAGACGACGACCGCGGGGCCGGTGGCGAGCTCGCTCGCCGGGTCCCCTGCGTGCTCGGTCATGAAGCACCACCCTTCTTGCGGCGTCGCCGCATGATGGCCGCGGTGCCCACGAGGGCCACCGCGGCGCTGGCCGCCCCGAGGGCGGCGTCCTTGCGGTCGAGCCGTCGGGCCGCGACCGCGTGCTGGCCACGGATCTGCGCGAGCAGGACGCCGAGGCAGGTCTCATTGTCGTAGACCGGCACCCAGCCGGCGTCACGCAGGGTC
>JAICSZ010000025.1 GCA_025936615.1 Pedococcus sp.
AAGTACAGCTTCGACGGCAAGGAGCGCCAGCTCTCGATCACCGAGGTACCCCTCCACAACGCCAGCCACGGCCTGGTCCGGTGGGCGCAGTGGGAGCTGGTGCGGGTGCAGGCCGGCGAGTCCGCCGTCACCGTCCGGCACCGGCTGCTCCCGCAGCCGGGCTGGGAGGGCATCCTCCTCCTCGTCGTCGACTACTACCTGGGCGAGACGGGTCTCCAGGTCAGCACCTCAGCAACGAACGTCGGCGACGCGCGGGTGCCCTTCGGCTACGGCGCCCACCCGTACCTCGCCATCGGCGACACACCGCTGGCTGACGTCGAGCTCACCCTGCCCGCCGACACGGAGGTGCTCGTCGACGACCGCTCGATCCCCACGGGCACCGAGGCGGTCCGTCCGGAGACCGACTTCCGGCAGGGGCGGCGACTGGGCGACGTGCGTCTCGACACTGCATACACCGACCTGGCCCGCGATGGTGACGGCCGATGGCGGGTGACGCTCAGCGGCCTCGCGAACCGCCCGCCTGTCACGCTGTGGGGTGACGAGGCCTTCGGGTGGACGCAGGTGTTCACGGCCAAGGGCGAGGACGACTTCACGGGGGGCGTCCGCGGCATCGCCGTCGAGCCGATGAGCTGCCCGGCGAACGCCTTCAACAGCGGCGACGGGCTGGTCGTCCTCGAGCCGGGTCAGTCCTGGACCGGCACCTGGGGCATCAGTCCCTCTGCCGGCTGAGCCTGCGGCTGCACCGTCACGCCGTTGACCATCGGGGAGATCCGCCGTTCCACGACCAGGGCCAGCGCCACCATGGCAACGCACCCGACGACGAGCATTGCGATGAACGCGCCGCCCCAGTGGTGGCCCAGCACGACACCGGCCACCACCGGTCCGAGGATGGTGCCCGCCTGGAAGGCGCCGGCGTTGACCGCGTTGTAGCGGCCGCGCAGGTGGTCGGGTGCCAGGTCGTTGGTGATCGCCGGGATCGTCGGCTGGAGGAGGGTCTCGCCCAGCGCGAACAGGCAGTGGAACAGCAGCACGCCGACGACCGCCGTCGCGGTGCCGGGCACGAGCCCGGTCAGCCCGAGCACCACCCAGGACAACGCCCACAGCGCGGCCATGACCAGCAGCACCCGGGTGCGCCGGCGACCGGTGATCCGGCCCAGCACGAGGAACTGCAGCGCCACGATGACCACGGTGTTGACGGCGAAGGCGAACCCGATCACCCCGGTCGAGACCTCGCTCACCTGGCGCGCGAACGCAGGGAACCCAGCCTCCATCTGGCCGTAGCCGACGAACACCCCGAGGAAGGTCAGCACCGTGACCCACAGGACCGCCGGGTCGCGCACGATCGCGAGGTAGGAGCCGGAGCCCTCGGGCGCGTCCTCGGGCACCTCGGCGCGACCGTGCACGTGGCGCAGCGGCCCGAGCAGCAGCCCGATCGGGACGAGCATGGTCGCGGCATCGGCGAGGAAGATCGTCGTGAAGGTCATCGGCCGCTGCACGTCCACGAACAGGCCACCGACCACGCCGCCGACGCCGATGCCGAGGTTGACCAGCGCGAAGTTGATGCCGAAGTACTGCTGACGCGCCGGGCCGGACACGATCGCCGCAATGAGCGCGTTGAACGCCGGCCACGACACCCCGAAGTTGATGCCGAGGAAGAGGAAGGCCACCGCCACCACCAGCGGTGTCGTCGCGAACGCCAGGACCACGCACCCGACCATCTGGGAGGTGGTCGACCACAGCAGCATGCGCCGTGCGCCGACGCGGTCGGTCAGCGCACCGCCCGGTCCCGTGACCGACAGCGCCACCACGGCGATGAACGCCATGAGCGCGCCCGAGAGCCCCAGCGAGATGCCTCGGACCTCGTGCAGGTAGATCACGGTGAACGGCAGCGTCAGGCCGCGCCCGAGGGTCTGCACCGCCACCGTGGACAGCAGCCACCGACCCTCGGTGGGGAGGGCTGCCCAGAAGTCCCGGACGCCGTGGCCGGAGGTGGTGGACGTTCTCACCGACCCATCGTTCCGCAGCCCACCGACAGCCCCAAACGAGTTTCCGCCCGGCCCGACTGCTCGCGTCCGCGGAGCTGCCCCGCTGGTGGGCAGCTCCGCAGACGCAAGACGGCCACGCGGCATACCGGCAGTGACCCGAACCGACGCGACACGAACCAAAACTGATTTGGACCCACGCGTTAGCCTTGCGTTGCGCGCAGGGCGCACCCAGGACGTTCGAGCAAGAGGTAGGACAAGTGCCCACTGGCAAGGTCAAGTGGTACGACGCGGAGCGGGGCTTCGGCTTCATCTCCGAGGACGAGGGCGAGGACGTGTTCCTGCACGCCAACGCGCTGCCCGCCGGGGTGACCACGCTCAAGGGCGGCACCCGCGTCGAGTTCAGCGTCGCCGAGGGGCGGCGCGGCACCCAGGCGCTGCAGGTGACGCTGCTCGAGCCGGCGCCGACGGTCTCGGCCGGCAAGCGCGAGCAGAGCCGCCAGTCGGCCGAGGACGTCGCCGTCATGGTCGAGGACACCATCAAGCTGCTCGACACCGTGTCCAACCAACTGCGCCGCGGCCGCCGCCCCGAGCGCGAGCACGCGACCAAGCTGGCGCGGGTACTGCGCGGCCTCGCCGACCAGATCGAGCCCTGATGGCCACGCCCAAGAGCGACGCGGTCCTCGTCGCGGCGGTCGACCTCGCGCGCGAGGCGGCCGAGTCGATCGCCGAGCCCGGTGCCGTCGGCGAGCACCTCGGCATGGAGATGGACGACGAGCGCCTCGCCACCCACTTCTTCGCGTGCACGGCCCGCGCCTACCCCGGCTGGCGGTGGGCGATCACGGTCGCCCGGGTGCCGCGCGGCAAGACCGCGACGGTGTGCGAGACCAACCTCGTGCCCGGTGACGGTGCGCTGTTGTCACCGCCATGGCTCCCGTATGCCGATCGGCTGGCTCCCGGGGACCTCGGCGCCGGGGACGTGCTCCCGTTCAAGGCGGACGACCCGCTGCTGGAGCCCGGGTTCGAGGCCACCGGCGACGAGGACGTCGACGAGATGGCGGAGTTCGAGCTGGGGCTCGGGCGTCGACGGGTGCTGTCGGCAGAGGGGCGCGAGGCAGCCGCCCAGCGCTGGTACGACGGCGACAGCGGCCCGCACTCCGACGTCGCCGAGAAGGCGCCGGCGCCGTGCTCGACGTGTGGCTACTTCCTCCCGATGGCAGGTGCACTCCGGTCTTTTTTCGGCGTGTGCGCCAACGCCTGGTCTCCCTCCGACGGTCGCGTCGTGAGCCTTGACCACGGCTGCGGCGCGCACTCCGAGGTGGACGCCCCCGAGCCCGAGCCGCTGACCGCGGCCCCCGAGCCCATCATCGACGAGGTCGCCTACGACCTGGTCTGACCCGCCCCGCCCCCGGGCAAAACGGGACTTGCGTCCCAGAACGGGGGTAACAGCGCCAGGGTTTGCGACGCAACCGCCGTTTCTCGTGGTGTCCGTCCACAGCCATCGACCCGGCTCCGAGGCTGTCCACACGTCCATCGCCCGGTGATGGAGCCGGCCCGACGGACCAGACCACGCTTCGGGCATGGACTCACAGGCGATGGCGCTCATGACGGCGCAAGGTGATGTCGTCGCGGCAGGCCAGCTGCGCGCCCTCGGCATTCGGTCGGGCGACGTCAGGGGCTGGGTGCGGGACGAGGAGCTCGTGCGGGTGCGCCGCGCGGCATTCGTCGATGCCGGGGCCTGGGCTGGTGCGACCGTGGACGAGCGTTATCGGTTGCGGGTCATGGCCGTGATGCGGTCGCGCGAGGCGCTGGAGTCCGCCAGCCACCACTCGGCACTTGCCCTCCACCGGCTCCCCTTGTGGCACGTGGACCGCGAGCTGGTCATCGTGACGGCCGACGTCGAGGAGACCACGACGACGAGCGGCCTCCGGGTCACACCACTGCGACGACTCGTGTCCCCGACCGACGTGGACGGACTCAGTGCCCTCTGCATCGCCGATGCGGTCGTCACCGCCGGTTCCGTGTGCGTCGAGGCTGGCGTCGTCGCGGGTGATGCGGCCATCCACGAGGGCCGGTGCTCCCTCGAGCAGGTCAGGGAGTCTGCCAGGCGCCTCGGTCCGACGCTCAGGGGGCGAGCCCGCCTGCGCCGGGTGCTCGCCAACCTCGACGGCCGCGCCGAGTCGCCCGGTGAGAGCCGGACGCGGCTGGTGCTGGCCGCTCTGGGCCTGCCTGCGGAGCCGCAGGTGGTCGTCCGGGACGAGAGGGGCATCGTGGTCGCACGGGTCGACTTCATGGTCGGCGGCCGGGTGGTGGTGGAGTTCGACGGCGCGGTCAAGTACGGGGGAGACGGCGGGACAGCGGCCCTGGTGGCGGAGAAGGCGCGCGAGGACCGGCTCCGCGCACTCGGCTACGAGGTCGTCCGCATCAGCTGGGACGAGCTGGCGCGTCCGGAGCTGGCCCTGGCTCGGGTCCGTGCCGCGCTGGCCCGGCGCGCGGCGTGACGCGACACCCCAGCAACACGGGGGTTGGCGCGCAAAACTGTCAGCCGCTGCCCCCGTTTCGCGCGCGCAACTGCCGTTTTGCCGGGGGAGGGGGCGGCCGGTCAGGCGTCGGAGGCGTTGCCGCGTCCTCGCCTGATGTAGGCGAGGCCGAGCGCCCCGATCGCCACACCCGCGACGCAGGTCCACGGCCACCAGTGCCGGTCGCCCTCGTGCAGGGCCGGGACGGCCAGGGCCACGACCAACGCCACCACCCAGGCCACCGAACCCCAGAGGGCGACCCGGGCGGAGCTGACCGCGAGCGGCTGGAGCGGCTCAGCCTCCACCGCCCCCGGCGTCGACGAATCGGTCATGTCGCCAGCGTATCTGCCGGTCTGGGGGCCTGCGCGGCCCTACTGTGCTGCCATGGCAAAGCCCTCGTCACCACCGCGCACCCAGACTGCGGCAGCTCCCGCCCCCCGCAACGGCCTCGACCGGTTCTTCGCGATCTCCGAGCGGGGCTCCTCGCTCGGTCGCGAGGTCCGCGGAGGCCTGGTCACCTTCTTCACGATGGCCTACATCGTGGTGCTCAACCCGCTGATCATCGGCACCCAGCAGGACGGCACCGGCAAGTTCCTCGGCGGGGGCGACGTCCCCCACGCGATCACGATGGTCGCGGCCGCCACCGCCCTCGTCGCCGGCGTCATGACCATCCTGATGGGCGTCGTCGCGAACTACCCGCTGGCGCTCGCCACCGGTCTGGGGCTGAACGCGTTCGTGACCTTCGGCATCGCCAAGCTGCCAGAGGTGACCTGGGCGGACGCGATGGGGTTGATCGTGCTGGAGGGCATCATCATCACCGTCCTGGTGCTGACCGGCTTCCGGCAAGCCGTGTTCAAGGCCATCCCGGGCCAGCTCAAGACCGCGATCTCGGTGGGCATCGGCCTGTTCATCACCATCATCGGGCTCGTCGACTCCGGCTTCGTGCGCAAGCCGGCCTCGGGACCGGTCCCCGTCGAGCTCGGCATCGGCGGCTTCCTCAACGGCTGGCCGATGCTCGTCTTCGTCATCGGGCTGCTCGCGATCATCATCATGATGGTCAAGAAGGTCAGGGGCGCGATCCTCTACGGCATCATCGGCGCGACCGTCCTCGCGGTCATCGTCGAGGCGATCGGCAAGATCGGCGGCCAGACCGACGCCACCGGCAAGGTCGTCAACCCGGCAGGATGGGGCCTGAACGTCCCCCAGCTGCCCGACAAGGTCGTCGACCTGCCCGACTTCGGGCTGCTGGGGCACTTCTCGCTCTTCGGGTCCTTCTCCAAGATCGGCGTCATCGCCGCGATCCTGCTCGTGTTCACCCTGCTCCTCGCAGACTTCTTCGACACGATGGGGACGATGGTCGCGATCGGTGCCGAGGCCAAGCTGCTCGACAGCCACGGCAACCCGCCGAACTCCGACAAGATCCTGCTCGTGGACTCCGTGGCGGCGATGGCCGGTGGTGCCGCCTCGGTCTCCTCGAACACCTCGTACATCGAGTCCGCGTCCGGTGTCGGCGAGGGCGCCCGCACCGGACTGGCCTCCGTGGTGACCGGCGTGATGTTCCTGCTGGCCACAGTCCTGGCGCCACTGGTCAAGGTCGTCCCCTACGAAGCGGCCACACCAGCGCTCGTGGTGGTCGGCTTCCTGATGATGCAGCAGGTCAAGGGCATCGACTGGGACGACCTCGAGATCGCCGTCCCGGCGTTCCTCACCATCGTGCTCATGCCGTTCACGTACTCGATCACGGCGGGCATCGGCGCCGGCTTTGTCGTCTACACGGTCATCAAGGTCGTGCGCGGCAAGGCGAACCAGATCCACTGGCTGCTCTGGGTGGTGGCGGCCCTGTTCGTGGTCTACTTCGCGATCACGCCGGTCAAGGAGCTGTTCGGCGTCTGAGGCTCGAACCGCAACGACCACGTATGCCGCGTGGCCCCGTGAGGGGGCCACGCGGCATACGTGTGGGTCTCGTCCCATCTCGGTGAGATGCCTGCACAGGGTTGGCTTCCGGGATACGGAAATACTTAGCACAGTTAATGAGTTATGCTAAGTATCTGACATCTGGAGGAGACCCGTGACATCGACGGCCAAGAGCCTGAGCCCCGTGGCGATCTCCCGTCTCGCCGGTGAGCTCCGCCTCGCGTGCATGCGCATCTCGCGCCGCGTCCGGTTCGAGAGCACCCACGTCGTCGCGCCCAACCAGTTCTCGGTGCTGTGCCGCCTCGAGGACTCCCCGCGCACCCCGGGCGAGCTCGCGGAGATCGAGAAGGTGAGCGCGCCGAGCATGACCCGCACCGTCTCCTCCCTCGCGGAGCGCGGCCTCGTCGACCGCACGGCCGACCCCGAGGACAAGCGGCAGGTCATCGTCTCGCTCACCCCCGACGCGACCACCCTGCTCAAGGAGATCAGGCGCAAGCGCGACGCGTGGATGTCGGTGCGCGTCGGCCACCTCACTCCCGAGGAGCAGGAGGTCCTGCTCCAGGCCTCGGCGATCCTCACGCGGGTGGCCAACGAGTGAGTCCCACCTTCACCTCCCTCCATGTCCGCAACTACCGCATCTACGCCACCGGTGCGCTCGTCTCCAACATCGGCACCTGGATGGGCCGCGTCGCGCAGGACTGGCTGGTCCTGACCGAGGTCACCAACCACTCCTCGTCCGCGCTGGGCATCGTCACCGGCCTGCAGTTCCTGCCGTTCCTGCTGCTCGCGCCGTGGAGTGGCGTCGTGGCCGACCGGTTCCCCAAGCGCCGCCTGCTCGCGGTGACCCAGACGTCGCTGGCCCTGTCCTCGCTCGCCCTGGGCATCGTGGCCGTCTCGGGCAGCGCCCAGCTGTGGATGGTCTACGTCGCAGCGCTGTGGACCGGGGTGGCGACGGCGTTCGACAACCCGGCCCGCCAGACCTTCGTCTCCGAGATGGTCTCGCGCGACCGGATCGCCAACGCCGTCTCGCTCAACAGCGCGTCGTTCAACGCAGCCCGGCTCATCGGTCCCGGCGTCGCGGGGCTGACCATCGCGGCGTTCGGCACCGGCTGGACGCTGGTCTTCAACACCTTCACCTTCATCGCGGTCCTCATCGCCCTGGCGTCGATGCGGCCGAGCGAGCTGCGCCCTGCGCCGATGCTGCGCCGCAGCGACGGGGCGCTCAAGGAGGGGCTGGCCTACGTCCGCAGCCGGCGCGACATCCAGCTCGTGATGCTGCTGGTCTTCGTGCTCGGCACCTTCGGGATGAACTTCCAGGTGACCACGGCGCTGATGGCGACCAAGGAGTTCCACGAGGGCCCGGAGGGGTACGGACTGCTCGGCTCGGTCATGGCCATCGGGTCGCTCACCGCCGCCCTGATGACCGCACGCCGGCCCGTCCCGAGGCTGCGCACCCTGTTGATCGCGCTGGTCGGGTTCACCGTGGCGACCGCCCTCGCCTCCCTGGCCCCGACCTACACCCTGTTCGCCATCGCGCTGGTCCCGACGGGCCTGGCCGCGCTGACGGCACTCACCACCGCCAACGCCATGGTCCAGACGCGGGTGGACCCGGCCATGCGCGGGCGGGTGATGGCCCTCTACATGGCGATCTTCATGGGCGGCACCCCGATCGGCGCGCCACTCATCGGTTGGATCGGCGACGCGTGGGGCGCCCGCTGGACCATCGGGATCGGCACCATTGCCGTGGGCCTGACGCTGGCCGCCGTGTCCTACTGGTTGGCCAAGCACGAGAATGTCCGGGTGACCTACGAGTCCCAGTGCCGTCCGCGGATCCGGATCCGCACCGTGCCCCCGCGGGTCACCGACCCGGTGCCCGAGGTGGTCCGGTGACGCCGCGCTTCCGTCGGCAGGTCACGATCGCAGTGCTCGTGATCGTGGTCGTCGTCGCGGTCGCCGCCAGCGTCCTGCGCTGACCCAGCCCGGACGGCCCCGCCGTCTCCCCCCATCCGGCCGCGCCCGCGGCAACCCGGTCGAGAGTGCACGACGCGCTGATGTGCGGCGCTGATCCATGCAAATCTTGAGTTGGCGCCGCCCCCGACCGCGCAGGTTGCGGCGCCAGCTCAAGATTTGCATGGGACAGCTGCAGGGCGGGGTTGGCTACTGGTGCAGCCTGCAGGCGGTGAGCAGGCCGAGCACGCTCAGCACCGGGTCGTAGCCCTCGGGGCACTTTCCGTCGACCGGCGCCACGGTGAGCGGCAGCGAGGTCGTGCTGCTCGGGGTTGGCGTCGGCGTCTGCGACGGCGCAGGCGTGGAGCTCTGGGTCGGCGTGGGGGTGCTACCGGTCAGGCCGCCGACGACCCCGCCGACCACTCCGGTCAGGGTGTCGACGACGCCGCCACCACCGGTCGAGCCCGGCGTCGTGCCTGTCGTCGTCTGCGGTGTCGGCGTCGACCCGGCGCTCGTCGTGCTGCCCGGCTTGCTGTCCTTGGAGGCGGGCTTGCTGGCCGGCTGCGGTGCGGGCGCGGCCGCGAGCGCGGGGTCGTAGTGGGCCATGGTCTGCGGCTCACCCGAGGGCAGGTACGGCGAGCCGGTGCGCTGCGCGGGGGTCAGGGCGCTGGCCGGCTGCACGGTGTACCCGCCGCGGTAGCCACGGGCGATCGCGAGCACCTGGTCGGCGTAGGCGTCGCTCTGGTTGTAGCGCAGCACGGCGGAGCGGGCACCGCTGTCGGTGCTGAGGTCGCCGGGGCCGGAGCAGAGGTAGACCGCGGTCGCGGTGGCGGCGTCATCGATGTTCTGCGGGTCCTCGCGCCCGTCGCCGTTGGCATCGACGGCCACGACCCGCCAGGTCCCGGGGATGAACTGCATCGGCCCGACCGCGCGGTCCCACGTGGTGTCTCGGTCGAGCGCGCCACCGTCGCTGTCGGGGACGACCGCGGTGTCGTTCGCGCCGTTGAGCGGGATGCCGTAGATGCCGGGGCGGACGGTGCCGTCGGTGTCGATGCCGTTGCCACCGTAGCGGCCGTGGTTGGACTCGACCTTGCCGATGGCGGCGATGAGGGCCCAGTCGACGCGACACCCGGGGTCGGCTGCGTCCACGAGCTGGGCGGCGCGCCGGTAGGCCTCGAGCGCAGCAGCCGGGATGCCGTTGGCGCTCATCGAGGCGGGCACCGCGCCGGCGCTGTAGGCCGGGGTCGGCAGCTGCTCCGGCGGGGCCGGCAGCTCCGGCAACGGGGGCAGCTCAGGGACGTCGAGGTGCTGAAGGGGTGTCGAGGGCACCGTGACGAGCGGACGGGAGTCGGCGACGACGTCGGTCGAGGGATCGCCCCCTGTCGCCGCCAGCGCAGCGCCGGCGCCCACGAGCGCCACGGCCGGCAGCGCGGCGGCGATCCTGCGCCACGGCAGTCCAGTCCTGCGACCCATGCTCAGCAGCTCCTCGCGCTCGTGCTACCCCACCCCCGGGGCTGTCATCCGGGGTAACGAGCGATCGGAGCGGAGGTTACGGCAGCGCCGCCGTGCGCACAGGGTGAAGCCGGTGCAAATCAGCCCACGACGTGCTCGATGCAGGCAATCAGGGCGGACACGTCCTCAGGGTCGACGGCCGGGAAGGTCGCGACCCGCAGCTGGTTGCGACCGAGCTTGCGGTACGGCTCCACGTCCACCACGCCGTTCGCGCGCAGGGTGGCCGCCACCGCGGCGGCGTCCACCGCGTCGTCGAAGTCGATCGTGGCCACCACCTGGGAGCGCGCCGCCGGGTCGGCGACGAAGGGCGTCGTGTATGCCGTGTGCTCGGCCCAGTCGTAGAGGCGTCCGCTCGAGTCGGCGGTCCGCTTCACGGCCCAGTCGAGGCCGCCCTGCTCGTTGATCCAGTCCACCTGGCTGCGCAGAAGGGCGAGGGTGCCGACGGCGGGGGTGTTGTAGGTCTGGTTCTTGCGCGAGTTTTCGATCGCGGTGGGCAGGCTGAAGAAGTCGGGCACCCAGCGGCCGGTGGCCGTGATCTCCTCGACCCGGGCGAGCGCGGCGGGGGAGAACAGCGCCAGCCACAGCCCGCCGTCGGCGGCGAAGCACTTCTGCGGGCCGAAGTAGTAGACGTCGGCCTCGCGCACGTCGACGGGCAGGCCACCGGCCCCGGAGGTTGCGTCGACCAGGACCAGTGCGTCTGCGTCGGCCCCCTCGACCCGCTGGACCGGGGCCATGACACCGGTCGAGGTCTCGTTGTGGGGCCACGCGTAGACGTCGACGCCCGCCTCGGCAGCGGGGGCGGGCAGGCTGCCCGGCTCGGCCCTGACCACGGTCGAGTCGCCGAGGAAGGGCGCGTTGTTGGTGACCGTGGCGAACTTGCTCGAGAACTCGCCGAACGCGAGGTGCTGGGCCTTCTCGCGCACCAACCCGAACGCGGCGATGTCCCAGAAGGCCGTCGAGCCACCGTTGCCCAGCACGACCTCGTAGCCGTCGGGGAGGGAGAACAGCTCGGCCAGGCCCTCGCGGACCGCGCCGACGAGGTTCTTGACCGGCGCCTGGCGGTGGGAGGTGCCGAGCACCGTGGTGCCGAGGCTGGCGAGGTAGTCCACCTGCTCGGGGCGGACCTTGGACGGGCCGGAGCCGAACCGGCCGTCCTTGGGGAGCAGGTTCGCGGGGATGGTCGGGGCGTTGGCGCTCACGGGTTCACCTTTGCGGGCAGCCGCGGGGTCGCGGCGGGGGCAGGGACTGACGCCGTTGTCGGCCGACAGTCTCGCACCTGCGTCCGCAGGGTGGGACGTGAGGTCCACCACGCGGACGCCAGCCAGCCCCGCGGCATACGTGAAACGGCAGTTGCGCGGCACAACCGGGAGAAGCGGCTGACGGTAATGGCACGCAACCCCCGTTTTGCGCGGGGTGGCAGGGACGGCGTCGGGTGGCAGGGTGGAGCGACGAGCCAGCTCAGTCGCGGTAGCCCTTGACCGCCTCGATGCCGCGCGGGCCCTCACCGACGTAGCGTGCCGACGGGCGGATCAGCCGGCCGGTCTTCTTCTGCTCGAGGATGTGTGCGGACCAGCCGGCGGTCCGAGCACTCGCGAAGAGCGGCGTCATCATCGAGCCGGGCACCTCGGCGAAGTCGAGCAGCACCGCCGCCCAGTAGTCGACGTTGGTCTCCATCTTGCGCTCGGGGTGGCGCTCGGCGAGTGCCGCGATGGCGGCCTTCTCCAGCTCGAGCGCCACCTCGTAGCGCGGGGCGCCGAGCCGCTTGCAGGTGTCGCGGAGCACCGCGGCACGCGGGTCGTACGCGCGGTACACCCGGTGCCCGAAGCCCATGAGCCGCTCGCCACGGTCCAGCACCTGCTTGACGTACGCAGTGGCGTCGCCCAGCTGCTCGACACCCTCGATCATGTGCTGGGCCCGCGACGGCGCGCCGCCGTGCAGCGGTCCGGACAGGGCCCCGATCGCGCCGGAGAGGCAGGC
>JAICSZ010000363.1 GCA_025936615.1 Pedococcus sp.
GGCCCATGTCCTTGTAGACGAGGATCGAGCGTCCGTCGGAGGTGGCGATGCCTGCCGACTCCTGCCCGCGGTGCTGCAGGGCGTAGAGGCCGAAGTAGGTGAGCTTGGCCACCTCCTCGCCGGGAGCCCACACACCGAAGACCCCGCAGGCGTCCTGCGGGCCCTTCTCGCCGGGGAGCAGGTCGTGGGAGAGCCGTCCGTCGCCGCGTGCCACGTGCCTCAGTGTCCCACAGGGATCAGCCGCGGCGGTCCAGCAGCACGGCGACGACGGCGGCGACCGTCGCCAGGATGCACGCCCCGAACAGGCCGACGAAGGCCACCGTCGTGCCCCTCGAGTACCCCCGGACGCTGTCGCCGAACAGGGCCAGACCCGAGCCGATGGCGAAGCCGAGGACGGCACCGGTGCCGATGAAGGCGGCGAAGTTGGAGTAGCGGTGGATGCGCGGCACGGGCGCAACGGTACCCGGCCGGCTTGGCCGTAAGACAACCGTGAGGACCGGACCGGGAGCCATCGGGTCCGAAGCGGAGTACGAATGGGAGTCATGGAGCAGAAGACCCGAGGGCGACGCTGGTCGTATGCCGCGTGCGGCCTGCTCGCCGCGGCTGCCGGCATGGCCGCCGGTCACCTCGTGGCGGCCTTCGTCAACCCCGCTGCCTCGCCGGTCGTGGCCGTCGGCTCCGCCGTGGTCGACAGCACCCCGACGCCGGTCAAGGAGTGGGCGGTGCACACCTTCGGGACCGCCGACAAGCCGGTGCTGCTCACCGCCGTCTCGCTCGTCACCGTGGTGGCGGCGGCGGTGATCGGCCTGCTCGCCCGTCGTCGGCCCACCCTCGGCACGGTGCTCCTCGTCGTCCTCGCCGGACTGGCCGGCGCAGCGGCGCTCACCCGCCCTGCCGCGCTGCCCCAGGACATCACGCCCGCCCTCGTGGCAGCGATCGCCGGCGTCCTGACGCTGGCGTGGCTGCGGCGCCTTGCTGGGGCCGACTCGCAGGCCGTTGCCGACACCGGCGCCCACGTCGGCCCTCGGTACCCCCCACCCACCCCCTCCCGCCGGACGTTCCTGGCGGCCGGCGCCGGAGTCGCCGCCGGTGCCGCGGCCGCCGGGGCGCTCGGCCAGCAGCTCGGGACGCCACCGACGCTGCCAACCTCGGTGACCATCCCGCCACCTGCCGAGTCGATCCCGCCGCTGCCGGCGGGGCTCGAGGCGAAGGTCAAGGGCCTGACCCCGTTCCGCACGCCCGCCAACAAGTTCTACCGCGTGGACACCGCCCTGGTGATCCCGCGCGTCGACGTGGCGGACTGGCACCTCGAGGTGCGCGGCCAGGTCGACCAGCCGTTCACCCTCAGCTTCGACCAGCTGCTCGCCATGCCGTTGGTGGAGAAGGACATCACGCTCAACTGCGTCAGCAACGAGGTGGGCGGCCCGTACATCAGCTCCACACGCTGGCTCGGCGTCAAGGTGAGCGACCTGCTTCGCACGGCGCGCCTCCAGGCCGGGCCCGACCAGATCCTGAGCGAGTCCACGGATGGCATGTCGATCTCGACTCCGGTCGAGGCGCTGACCGACGACCGCGAGGCGCTCGTGGCGATCGCCATGGACGGCGCGCCGCTGCCCGCCGCACACGGCTTCCCGGCCCGGCTGGTGACGCCTGGGCTCTACGGCTACGTCGGCTCGACGAAGTGGCTGGCCCGCCTGACGGCGACCTCGTACGCCGCGCGGCAGGCCTACTGGACGCAGCGCGGGTGGGCGGCCCGCACCACCATCAAGACCCAGTCCCGGATCGACACCCCGGACGACAACGGGAGCTACCCGACCGGCAAGCTCGCCGTGGCGGGCATTGCCTGGGCGCAGGGTCGCGGGGTCAGCAGGGTCGAGGTGTAGGTCGACGACGGACCGTGGCAGCGCGCCACCCTCGGCCCGGACGCGGGCACCGACTACTGGCGGCAGTGGTACCTCATCTGGGACGCGCAGCCGGGGCGGCACCGGCTCACCGCCCGGGCGACGGACGGCAACGGTGAGGTCCAGACCGCCGAGCCGCGCGACTCCTTCCCCTCCGGGGCGACCGGCTACCACTCGGTCCAGGTCTCGATCGGCTGAGGCGCACGCCCACCCCGTCCCCTACCGGAGCGCGACCAGCCTGGACGCGACCTCGGCGAGCGTCCGCTCACTTCCGGCGTAGACGCCCTCCGAGCGCGGCCAGTGCGTGATGACGTCGCTGAAGCCGAGCTCGCGCGCCCGTCCCACCATGTCCTCGAACAGGTCGGCGCTCTCCAACGAGAACCGTGGCGCCCCGTCCAACGAGAGGTAGCGGTCGAGTGGATGCTCACGGTGCACCTCCGCCTCCACGACGTCGAGCCGGCTGCACAGGGTGGCGATGCCCTCCCACCACTCCTCGAGCGTGTCGCCGCCGAGCCCGAACGTCGTCCACCCCTGCCCCCGGGTCGCCGCCAGCCGCAGCGCCCGCGGCCCGTTGGCGGCGATGACGAAGGGGATCCGTGGCTGCTGGAGCGGTCCGGGGAGGGTCCGCGCGTCCACGGTCCGGTAGAAGCGTCCGTCGAGGTCGACGTGGTCCTCGCGGAGCAGGCGGTCCAGTGCCTCGACGAACTCGTGGAACCGGTCCACCCGCTCCTTCAGCGGGCGCTGCTCACCCAGGATCTGCGCGTCGAGGTCGCCACCGGTGCCCAGCCCACAGATCAGCCGGCCACCCGAGATGTCCTCCACCGCAAGGAGCTCCCGCGCGAAGGCGTAGGGGTGGCGGTAGTTCGGCGAGCTCACGAAGGTGCCCAGCCTGATCCGGTCCGTGACGCCGGCCGCCGCCGTCAGCGTCGGCAGCGCACCGAACCACGGCGAGTCCGGCAGCCCCGCCCACACCAGGTGGTCGTAGGTCCACGCGTGGTCGAAACCCAGCTCCTGCGCCCGGCGCCACAGGGGCGCGGCGACGGGCCACCGGTGCTCGGGAAGGATCGCGATGCCGAAGCGCATGCAGTGAGGGTATGCCGCGTGCTGCTTGCGTCTGCGAAGTTGCCCACCAGCGGGGCAACTTCGCAGACGTTGCGGGTCTGGCAGGCTGGGACCCATGCTCGCCACGGTCCTCAACGCGCCCAAGGACATCCGCCTCGAGGAGGTGCCCGACCCCGAGATCCACCAGCCGACTGACGCACTGGTCCGGGTCACGGCGGCC
>JAICSZ010000472.1 GCA_025936615.1 Pedococcus sp.
AGGGGGTCACGTGGCGAGGCATCGGCCGTATCAGCCGAGGTTGATGGGCTTGACGATGTCGGCGTAGATCAGCAGCACGGACATCACGATGAGCACCGACGACACGGCGTAGGCGATGGGCAGCGCCTTGGCGACGTCAACCGGACCGGGGTCGGGACGGTGCAGCACCTTGGCGGCAGCGCGCTTGAGCCCCTCCCACAGCGCACCGGCCACGTGCCCGCCGTCGAGGGGCAGCAGCGGGATCATATTGAAGACGAACAGCGCCATGTTGAGCCCGGCGATCAGCTGCAGGAGGAAGGCGAGCGGCGCGATGCCGTCCTCCCCACCGATCCCCTGGATCCCGCCCGAGCTCGCCTCGCCGGCGAACCGCCCGATCCCGACCACGGACACCGGCCCGTTGGGGTCGCGGGCGCCGGAACCGAATGCCGCCTCGGCGACGCCCTTCATCTTCTGGGGGATCTTGAGTACCAGCCCGGCCGTGGCGCTGAGCTGCTGCCCCACGACCTGGGGCACGACGGACAGTGGCTGGCGCTCGATGACCAGCGGTGGCGCGGAGGAGACGCCGAGGAACCCGGCCTCGGTGGTCACCGGCTGCCCTGCCTCGTCCACCATCGGGGTGCCGTCGGCGGAGATCCGCTGGACCTGGTTGCGGACCGGCGTGGCCGTCAGCGACAGGTCCTTGCCGTCGCGCCGCACCACGATCGTGGTGGGCTCGCCGGCGCGCGGACGGATCAGCTCGCCCACGTCGGCCGGCCTTTGGACCGGCTCACCGTTGACCGACACCAGCACGTCACCGGGGTGGATGCCGGCCTGGTATGCCGGCGTCTTGGGGTCCGTGGTCGCGCAGGCGGTCTTGGTGGTCGCCTCGGCGGCGGGGACGACGCACTCGCTGACCGACGCCACCTCGGCACCCGGCTTGGGCACCGAGACGCCGTAGAGGGTGACCAGCCCGGTGAGCAGGACGACCGCGATGAGCAGGTTCATCATCGGCCCGCCCAACATGATGACGACCCGCTTGGGCACGGAGAGCTTGTAGAACACGCGGTCCTCGTCGCCCGGCTTGATCTCCTCCAGGCTCAGCTGGCGCGCCTCGTCGGCGAGCTGGGAGAACCGCCCGGTCGACGACACCCGTAGCGTGCCCGGGGCATCCCCCGCCCGCGGCGGGAACATGCCGATCATCCGGATGTACCCGCCGAGCGGGATCCACTTGACGCCGTACTCGGTCTCACCGCGGCGCCTCGACCACACCGTGGGCCCGAACCCGACCATGTACTGGGTGACCTTGACCCCGAACTTCTTCGCGGGGACCAGGTGGCCGATCTCGTGCAGACCGATCGAGGCGCCCACGGCGAGCGCGACGAACAGCACGCCGAGGACGTACAGGATGACGGTCATCGCCGCACCAGCCGGTCGTGCGTGCCGTCGGCGTGCTGCAAACCGAGTACCTCTCTCGCGCGGTCGCGGGCCCACGAGTCGGCCCGCATCACGTCCTCAACGCGCAGGTCGGCCGAATCGATCCCACCACCAGTGTGCTCCTCGACGACCTGCGTGACGGTGTCGACGATGTCGGTGAACCGGATCCGGCCCTCGTGGAAGGCATCCACCGCCACCTCGTTGGAGGCGTTGTAGACCGCCGGGAAGGTGCCGCCTTCCGCCCCCACCCGCCGCGCCAGCCGCACCGCTGGGAACGCGCCGTCGTCGAGGGGCTCGAACTCCCACGACTGCGCCTGCGTCCAGTCGACCGGCACGTCGACGTCGGGCAGGCGCTGCGGCCACGACAGCCCCAGTGCGATTGGCACGAGCATCCTCGGCGGGCCCGCCTGCGCGAGCGTGGAGCCGTCGACGAACTCGACCATCGAGTGGATCAGCTGCTGGGGGTGCACGACGACCTCGATCTGCTCGAACGGCACGTCGAAGAGCAGGTGCGCCTCGATGACCTCGAGCCCCTTGTTGACCAGGGTGGCCGAGTTGGTCGTGACCACACGACCCATGGCGAAGTTGGGGTGGGCGAGCGCCTCGTCGGGCGTGACATCGTGCAGCGACTCCCGGCTGCGGCCCCGGAACGGACCACCGCTCGCGGTCACCACCAGGCGCCCTACCTCGTCGGCGGTGCCGCCGCGCAGGCACTG
>JAICSZ010000208.1 GCA_025936615.1 Pedococcus sp.
CCGCCGTAGCCGCGCTCGTCGTAGAACAGCGGCTCGCCGTCCTTCCACAGCGACTGGTGGGAGTGCATGCCCGACCCGTTGTCGCCGAAGATCGGCTTCGGCATGAAGGTGACCGTCTTGCCGTTGCGGAGCGCGACGTTCTTGACGATGTACTTGAACTTCAGGACGTCGTCGGCGGCCTGGGTCAACGTGTTGAACCGGTAGTTGATCTCCTGCTGACCCGCGGTTCCCACCTCGTGGTGCGCGCGCTCGACCTGCAGGCCGACCTCCTCCAGCGCGAGGGTCATCTCGTCGCGCATGTCGGCGAAGTGGTCGACCGGGGGGACGGGGAAGTAGCCGCCCTTGTACCGCGTCTTGTACCCGAGGTTGCCGCCCTCCTCCTTGCGCCCGCTGTTCCAGGCGGCCTCGACGGAGTCGATGAAGTAGTAGCCGGCGTTCTGCTTGGTCTCGAACCGCACGTCGTCGAAGACGTAGAACTCAGCCTCCGCACCGAAGTACGCGGTGTCCGCGATCCCGGTGGACTTCAGGTAGGCCTCGGCCTTCGCCGCGATGTTGCGCGGGTCACGCGAGTACTCCTCGCCCGTGAACGGGTCCACGATGGAGAAGTTGAGGATCAGCGTCTTCTCCTTGCGGAACGGGTCGAGGTAGGCGCTGGTCGGGTCGGGGATCAGCTTCATGTCGGACTCGTGGATCGCCTGGAACCCGCGGATCGAGGACCCGTCGAACATCTGGCCGTTCTTCATGAAGTCTGCGTCGACCGTCGAGGCGGGCACGTTGAAGTGCTGCATCACGCCGGGCAGGTCACAGAACCGCACGTCAACGAACTTGACGTCCTCGTCGGCGATGAACTTCAGGACCTCGTCAGCCGTGCTGAACAATGGATGGCCTCCTGGTGGTGGGGCGGGCGCGTGTGCCGCCCGTTGGTGTCGCGTCGACACTACTCACCGCCGATTAATCGGCCGTGACCCGAATGTTTCGCCGGTGTTACGCCGTGAGAGGGTGGCGCCGTGGTCGACCGCAAGGACATCGGCTCCTGGCTGGAAGGTCCCGGTTCACGGGCACCCGGCCCGGCGGCATACCCGGGTGAAAGGCTTGGTATGCCGCGTGAGGGCCGCGGCTCGATGGGCCGGTTCGGGAGGCGGCTGGTGGGCGTCGTGATCGACTGGGCCCTGTGCCAGCTCCTCGCCTATGGCTTGTTCGACAAGGCGTTCGGGGTGGCCGGCGCCGGCTCGTTCCTGCCGCTCGCCATCTTCGCGGTCGAGAACCTCCTGCTGGTGGGCACGCTGGGCAGCACCATCGGTCACCGCATCGTGGGCCTGCGGGTGCTCTCGACGGACGGCAGGGCGGCGCGGCCGCTGCAGGTCCTGGTGCGGACCGTGCTGCTGTGCCTGTTCCTGCCGGCCATGTTCTGGGACAAGGACGGCCGCGGCCTGCACGACAAGGCCGCCGGCAGCGTCATCGTCCGGACGTGAACACCTCGCGGATCTGGTTGCTGGCGTCGCGCAGGATCCCCACGACCTCCCGGCTCTGGTCCGATGTGATGCCGTGCTTCTTCCAGGCCGAGACTGCCTCACGGCGCAGGTCCTGCATCGCGTGCTCCAGGTCGCGAATCGCCCTGGGGTCGACGCCCTTCCAGTCGCCCCACTGCTCGAACCCGCCCACTGGCGTCGCGGTCCTGCGGGCCTCCTGCGCGGCCGCCCGGAGCTCGGCACGCAGGTCGCTGGTCTCGCCGCGCACCCGGGCGCGCACCTCCTCGGCCAGCTGGCGCACAGACTGGTCGAGGTCGACGTCGAGGTTGGCGAGGTCGCCCTGGCGGGCGGCGACCTCGGCACGCCCGGCGTCGGTGATCCGGTAGACCGCCTTGCGTCCCTCGTCGGTGCGCTCGACGAGCCCCTCCTCCTCGAGCTTGGCCAGCCGCGGGTACACCGTGCCGGCGCTGGGGGAGTAGAGCCCGTTGAACCGGCGCTCGAGGTCCTGGATCACCTCGTAGCCGTGCCGCGGGCCGTCGCTCAGCAGGGCGAGCAGGTAGAGCCGGAGCTGGCCGTGCGCGAAGACCGGACTCATCAGCGAACCGCCCCGGCGGGTGCCTCGTCGCTGTGCGTGGGACGTGCCCTCAGCACCACGACGTTGCCGGACACCGCGTTCGCCTTCAGCCGCAGCGCCCCGTCGCCGTCGGTGAGCCGGACACCTGACGGGCGGCTGCGCTTGTCGATGTTGACGCCGTCGATGACCACCTGGCCGGAGGCGGTGTTGGCAACCACGTCGTACCCGCCGTGCGGGGCCCGCAGGGTCACGTCCCCCGAGACCGAGTTCGAGTTGATCTGGCCGGCGGCGTTGACCAGGTCCAGGGTGACGTCACCGCTGACCGTGTTGATGCTGACCGCGGGGATGTCGCTCTGCTGGGCGGTGACCGCACCCGACACCGAGTGGACCTTCAGCGGGCCACGCAGCCGCCCGCACTCGACCTCGCCGCTGACCGTGTTCACGTCGACCGGCCCCACGATGTCGTCGAGGGTGATCGAGCCCGAGACGGTGTTCACCTTCGCCGGCGCGCGCAGCCCGGCGAGGAGCCCACCGGCGCTGACCGTGTTGAGGTTCGTGGTCGCGTCCTCGGGGACCGAGAGGCTGACCACTGCCTTGTTCTTCTCGAGCTTGGCGGTCATCCGCTTCACCCAGTCGACGACGGTGCCGTCGCCGTCCTTGTCCTGCGTCACCCGCAGGTGCGCGCCGTCCCATCGGACCCGCAGGGGCGCGCCCTCGACCGAGGTCACCTCCAGCCGGGCGGTGGGGGAGTCGTCGTGGGTCACCACGTCGACCCGCCCGCCGACGATGGAGACGGTCAGTCGCCGCACGCGCTCGCCGTCGTCGCCGATGTCCAGCACGCGCGGGCCGTCGATGGTCCAGTCGCCGCTCATGGTCTGCTCCTCGCCATTTCACGTTATATCGCGTTGTCGAGGACACGCTATATCGCGTATGCGCCGCAGGCAACCCCCCCGCCCCACTTGGTCGAAGGTCACGGAACGGTCACGAAATGGGATCGCTCCCACGACAGGTCTTGACGGGGGAACGGGGTTGCGGCTTCATGTTCGGGAGCGCTCCCACGAGGGAGCCCGACGAAAGGGTGCAAAGGTGCACACACGCTCGCGTCGGCTGGTCACCGCAGCCGCAGTCATCGCCTCGGTTGTCCTCACCGCCGCATGCGCGGGCGAGGGCAGCCCCTCTGGCTCCTCCAGCGACGAGAAGGTCACGCTGCGGGTGAGCACGTTCGGGAAGTTCGGCTACACCGACCTCTACACGCAGTACATGAAGGACCACCCGAACATCACGGTCGTCGAGACGGCCGAGGGCGACCTCGGCAAGTACAACACCCAGCTGATCCAGCGGATCGCGGCCGGCTCCGGGGCCGGCGACGTGGTCGCCATCGAGGAGGGCCAGGTCGTCAACTTCCTCCAGAGCGCCGACAAGTTCGTCAACCTGCAGGGCTACGGCAGCAACGACCTCAAGGCCAACTGGCTGCCCTGGAAGTACTCCAACGCCACGACCGCCGATGGAAAGACCACGATCGGGCTCGGCACCGACGTCGGCGGTCTCGCCATGTGCTACCGCCAGGACCTGTTCGGGAAGGCCGGGCTGCCGACCGACCGCGCGGAGGTCGGCAAGCTCTGGCCGACGTGGGACGACTACATCGCCACCGGCAAGCGGTTCCAGGCCGGGATCAAGGACCCGAAGTCGCACTTCGTCGACAGCGCCACCAACACCTACAACTCGATCCTCATGCAGTCGGGGGACCACACCTACTTCGACCGCAGCGACAAGCTCGTCATCGAGTCGAACCCGGCCGTCAAGAGCGCGTGGGACGAGTCGCTGAAGATGGTCGACGAAGGCCTGTCAGCCAAGCTCAAGGCCTTCTCGCCCGAGTGGAACGCCGGCTTCAAGAACGGGTCGTTCGCGACCTTGGCCTGCCCGGCGTGGATGACGGGCTACATCAAGGACCAGGCCGGTGCCGAGAACGCCGGCAAGTGGGACATCACCACGGTGCCCGGCGGCGGCGGCAACTGGGGCGGCTCGTGGCTCGGCGTGCCGAAGCAGAGCAAGCACCAGAAGGAGGCCGTGGAGCTCGCGAAGTTCCTCACCACCGGCCAGAGCCAGCTCGCGGCGTTCAAGGCGGTCGGCAACCTACCGTCCAACCCGACGCTCTACTCCGACCCGGCACTGAAGGACGCCAAGAACGACTACTTCAACAACGCCCCCGTCGGTGAGCTGTTCGTGGCCGGTGCCGCCAACCTGGAGCCCGTCTACCTGGGTGCCAAGAACCAGCCGGTGCGCGATGCTGTGGAGAACGCGATGCGCAGCGTCGAGGGCGGCCAGCGCAGCGCGGCCGACGGGTGGAAGGAAGCCGTGTCCGCCGCTGAGAAGGCAGCGAAGTAGCCAGCTGTGAGCACCACGACGGCAGCACCCCCCGCGCCACCGGGCCAGTCCCCGGCCCCGTGGCGCGGGTGGCTGCGCCGCGCGGACACGCGGTACACGCCCTACGCGATGGTGTCGCCGTTCTTCCTGCTCTTCGCCGTCTTCGGCCTGTTCCCGCTGGTCTACACCGCGTGGGTGTCGACCCACGACTGGAGCCTGCTGGCGGGCAACCAGGGCTGGCTCGGGCTCGGCAACTACACCGAGCTGATGCAGGACAAGGACTTCTGGAATGCCATGCTCAACACGTTCGCGATGTTCGTCATCGCGACCGTCCCGCAGCTGGTGCTGGCCATGGTCCTCGCGCAGATGCTCAACTCGCGGCTGCGGGCCGCCACCCTGTGGCGGATGGGCATCCTGCTGCCGAACGTCACCTCGGTGGC
>JAICSZ010000041.1 GCA_025936615.1 Pedococcus sp.
ATGCCGCGTGGCCGGGCGCCGCAGGTACACGTCAGCGGGTGTCGGTGGCGGCACTTACGATGGTCCGCGTGACAGCAGTGCCCACGCCCCGCACCTCGCCCGGGACCCTCACCCACCGCCCGCACCACGACACCCTCGTCGTCCGGGGTGCCCGCGAACACAACCTCCGCGACATCTCGGTCGAGCTGCCGCGCGACTCCCTCGTGGTGTTCACCGGGCTGTCCGGCTCCGGCAAGTCGTCCCTCGCCTTCGACACCATCTTCGCCGAGGGCCAGCGCCGCTACGTCGAGTCGCTGTCCGCGTACGCCCGGCAGTTCCTGGGGCAGATGGACAAGCCCGACGTCGACTTCATCGAGGGCCTGTCACCCGCCGTCTCCATCGACCAGAAGTCCACCAACCGCAACCCGCGCTCGACGGTCGGCACCATCACCGAGGTCTACGACTACCTCCGGCTGCTGTTCGCGCGCGCCGGCCGGCCGCACTGCCCGGTGTGCGGCGAGCCGATCACCCGCCAGAGCCCCCAGCAGATCGTCGACCGGCTGCTGGAGCTGCCCGAGCGCACCCGCTTCCAGGTCCTCGCGCCCGTCGTGCGGGCCCGCAAGGGCGAGTACGTCGACCTGTTCGCCGAGCTGTCGAGCAAGGGCTTCTCGAGGGCCCGGGTCGACGGTGAGGTGGTCTCGCTGACCGAGCCGCCCAAGCTGGAGAAGCAGGTCAAGCACACCATCGACGTCGTGGTGGACCGGTTGGTCGCCAAGGGCGACGACGCGGGTGCCAAGCGCCGCCTGACCGACTCCGTCGAGACGGCGCTGGGGCTGGCCGGCGGGGTACTGGTCGTCGAGTTCGTCGACGTGGCCGAGGGTGGCACCGACGACGGGCCGCTGGCCGGGCTGCCGCGCGAGCGCCGCTTCTCCGAGAAGATGGCCTGCCCCAACGACCACCCCATCCAGATGGACGAGGTGGAGCCGCGGTCGTTCTCGTTCAACAGCCCGTTCGGCGCCTGCCCGCACTGCACCGGCATCGGCACCGAGCTCGAGGTCGACCCCGAGCTGCTGGTGCCCGACGAGGACCTCTCGCTCAGCGAGGGCGCGATCGCGCCGTGGGCGCAGGGGAGCGGCTCCGCCGAGTACTTCCAGCGGGTGATGACCGCCCTCGGCGACGACCTGAAGTTCTCCATGGACACTCCGTGGAAGGCGCTGCCGGCGCGGGCCAGAGAGGCGCTGCTGCACGGGCAGAACTACAAGGTCCACGTCCGCTACCGCAACCGCTACGGCCGCGAGCGCTCCTACACCACCGGCTTCGAGGGCGTCGTGCCGTTCGTCAAGCGGCGGCACGCCGAGACCGACTCCGAGTGGAGCCGCGAGCGCTACGAAGGCTTCATGCGCGAGGTGCCGTGCCCTGTCTGCGAGGGAGCGCGGCTCAAGCCCGAGTCACTCGCGGTGCTGGTGGGCGGCAGGAGCATCTCGGCGATCTGCTCGCTGGCGATCGCCGACTGCGCGAAGTTCCTCAAGGAGGTCGACTTCACGGCGCGCGAGAGGCAGATCGCCGAGCGGGTCATCAAGGAGATCGACGCCAGGCTGGGGTTCCTGCTCGACGTGGGGCTCGACTACCTCTCGCTCAACCGCCCGGCAGGCACGCTGTCCGGTGGCGAGGCGCAGCGGATCCGGCTCGCGACCCAGATCGGGTCCGGGCTGGTGGGCGTCCTCTACGTCCTCGACGAGCCGAGCATCGGCCTCCACCAGCGCGACAACCACCGGCTCATCGAGACCCTCACCCGGCTGCGCGACCTCGGCAACACCCTCATCGTCGTCGAGCACGACGAGGACACCATCGCGAGCGCCGACTGGGTGGTCGACATCGGCCCGGGCGCCGGTGAGCACGGTGGCAAGGTGGTGCACTCCGGCCCGGTCGCCGGCCTGCTCGAGAACGCCGACTCCATCACCGGCCAGTACCTCTCGGGTCGCCTCGAGATCCCCACGCCGGCGGTGCGCCGCCCCCAGGCCAAGGGTGCCGAGGTCACCGTGGTCGGGGCGCGCCAGCACAACCTGCACGGGATCGACGTGTCGTTCCCGCTGGGCAACCTCGTGGCGGTGACCGGTGTGTCCGGGTCCGGCAAGTCCACCCTGGTCAACGACATCCTCTACAACGTGCTCGCCAACAAGCTCAACGGCGCCCGCCATGTCCCGGGTCGGCACAAGACGGTCAAGGGGGTGGAGCTGCTCGACAAGGTCGTGCACGTCGACCAGAGCCCGATCGGGCGTACCCCGCGGTCCAACCCGGCCACCTACACGGGGGTCTTCGACGCCATCCGCAAGCTGTTCGCGCAGACCACCGAGGCCAAGATCCGCGGGTACCAACCGGGTCGGTTCTCGTTCAACGTCAAGGGCGGTCGCTGCGACAACTGCTCCGGTGACGGCACCATCAAGATCGAGATGAACTTCCTGCCGGACGTCTACGTGCCGTGCGAGGTCTGCCACGGCGCGCGCTACAACCGCGAGACGCTCGAGGTGCACTTCAAGGGCAAGACCATCGCCGACGTCCTCGACATGCCGATCGAGGAGGCCGCCGAGTTCTTCGAGGCGGTGCCGGCGATCGCCCGGCACATGAAGACGCTCAACGAGGTCGGCCTGGGGTACGTGCGACTGGGCCAGCCGGCGCCGACCCTGTCCGGCGGTGAGGCACAGCGGGTCAAGCTCGCCTCCGAGCTCCAGAAGCGCTCGACCGGCCGCACCATCTACGTCCTCGACGAGCCGACCACCGGCCTGCACTTCGAGGACATCCGCAAGCTGCTCCACGTCCTGCAGGGTCTGGTGGACAAGGGCAACACGGTCATCGTGATCGAGCACAACCTCGATGTCATCAAGAACGCCGACTGGATCGTGGACATGGGACCCGAGGGTGGCAACGGCGGCGGGCGGGTGGTCGCCGAGGGCACGCCCGAGGAGGTCGCCGAGCTGGAGGACAGCCACACCGGACGGTTCCTCGCGCCCATCCTGGCCAGGAGCGCCCGCACGCCTTCCCGGGCCACCGGGAAGCGGGTGACCAGGCAGGCAGCGGCGGTCAGGAAGACCACCGCGAATCAGACGAGCAAGACCTCGACCAAGACCGCCGTGAAGAAGACCGCGGCCGCTTCCACCGCCCGCACCACGGCTACCACGAAGACGGCAACGAGGAAGATGGCAACGAAGAAGGCGACCAAGGCGACAGCGAAGAAGTAGGCCGCGGCGAAGCAGAGCGTCGTGGAGTAGGGCGCGCTGGGGGGAGCGCGCTCGGGCTAGACGTCGCCGCCGAGGTAGGCCGCCTTGACGGCGGGGTCGTTGGCGAGCTCGTGGCCGGTGCCCTCCCGGATGATCTCGCCCGTCTCGAGGATGTAGGCGCGGTTGGCGCGCTTGAGCGCCTGGGCGGCGTTCTGCTCGACCAGCAGGACCGTCGTGCCCTGCTCGTTGATCTCGGTGATGATGTCGAAGATCTGCTGGATCAGCATCGGCGCCAGACCCATCGAGGGCTCGTCGAGGAGCAGCAGCTGCGGGTTGGCCATCAGGGCGCGACCGATGGCGAGCATCTGCTGCTCCCCACCGGACATCGTCCCGGCAACCTGGCTGCGTCGCTCCGCGAGCCGCGGGAAGAGCCCGAAGACCCGGTCGCGGTCCTCGTTGATCTTCGGGCTCCTGCGGTCCGGGCGCGCGTACGCGCCCATGTCGAGGTTCTCCGTCACCGTCATGCCGACGAAGGTGCCCCGGCCCTCGGGGGACTGCGCGATGCCCAGCACCGGGCGGTCGTGGGCCGGGGTGGCGGTGATGTCCTCGCCGCGGAAGCGGATCGTCCCCTGGCGGACCGGACGCAGGCCGGAGACGGTCTTGAGGGTCGTCGTCTTGCCTGCACCGTTGGCGCCGATCAGCGTGACGACCTCACCCTCGTCCACGGTGAAGGAGATGTTGCGGATCGCCTCGATGCGCCCGTAGTTGACGCACAGGTCGTCGACCTCAAGAAGCACTCTCATCAACTCCCAGGTAGGCGGCGATCACCGCGGGGTTGTCGCGGATCTCGGCGGGCAGGCCCTCGGCGATCTTCTTGCCGAACTCGAGCACGACGATGCGGTCCGTGACCCCCATGACGAGCCGCATGTCGTGCTCGATGAGCAGCACGGTGTAGCCCTGGTGGCGAATGCTCTGGATCAGCTCCATGAGCTTGACCTTCTCCGCGGGGTTGAACCCGGCGGCCGGCTCGTCGAGGCACAGCAGCTTGGGGTTCGTCGCGAGCGCGCGGGCGATCTCGAGCCGGCGCTGGTCGCCGTAGGGCAGGTTGCGGGCGAGCGAGTTGGCCCGCTTCTCCAGGCCCATGAACTTGAGCAGCTCGTGGGCCCGGTCCATGCCCTCCTCCTCCTCGGCCCGGTGGCGGGGGAGGCGGAGCAGCGCGGAGAAGATCCCGCTCGAGTGGTGCGCGTCGGCACCGACCAGGACGTTCTCCAGTGCGGTCATGTTGTGGAACAGCCGGATGTTCTGGAACGTCCGGGCGATGCCCAGCTGGGTAATCGCGAACCGCTTGCGACGCCCCAGCGGCTCGCCCATGAACCGCACACCGCCGGAGGTCGGCTGGTAGACGCCGGTCATCACGTTGAAGCAGGTCGTCTTGCCGGCGCCGTTGGGCCCGATCAGGCCGAGGATCTCGCCGGTGTTGATGTGGAAGGACACCCCGTCGAGGGCGGTGACACCGCCGAAGCGCAAGGTCACGTCGTCGACCTCGAGCATCTTGCCCTCGGGCAGCTGGGCGACCTCCTCGACGCTGATGTCGACGGAGGTGTCCGGGGTGGTGTCGACGTCCTCGGCTCGCACAGCGTCCTCCGGGGGAGGCACGACGGTGTCGTCGTGCTCAGGCGTCGTGGTCGACTCAGGCACGAGCCACTCCTTCCGCGTCGATGGTGTCGGGGGCTTCCTCGTCGGCCTCCTTGGCACGGACGGTGCGCCGCGGCGGCATCAGGCCCTGCGGCCGGAAGATGGCCAGGACCATGAGCAGGATCCCGAAGATCATGAAGCGCGCGTCCGCGAGGAAGCGGAACCGCTCGGGGGCCCACGTCAGCAGGGCGGCAGCGACGACGACGCCCCACCGGTTGCCCTGGCCGCCGACGACGACCATGGCGACGAACAGCACCGAGTAGAGGATGGTGAAGTTGTCCGGGTTGATGAACTGCTGCTTGGTGGCGAACAGCGAACCGGACAGGCCGCCGATGGCCGCGCCGATGGCGAAGGCCAGCAGCTTGAACCGAAACGTCGGGACGCCCATCAGCTCGGCTGCGTCCTCGTCCTCACGGGTGGCCTCCCAGGCCCGGCCGACGCGCGAGTTCTGCATCAGCTTGTCGAGGAAGAGCACGATGAGGACACAGGTGAGGGCGAGCCAGTAGTAGGGGATCGAGTCGACGACGCTGAACTTGAGGAAGGTCGTGGTGTTGTCGAGGTCGAGGAACGCCGTGAACCCCTGCCACGTCACGTGCGGGACCTCGAAGAGCTCGATGCTCGGTGGCGTCGGGATGTTGGAGATGCCCCGGTTGCCGTTCGAGAACCCCGAGTTGACCAGGACGAGACGGACGATCTCACCGAAGCCGAGGGTGACGATGGCGAGGTAGTCGCCACGCACGCGCAGCGTCGGCGCACCGAGGATGATGCCCGAGACCAGCGTGACGATCATGGCGGCGGGGATGCACAGGAGCAGCGGCAGCTTGCCGTGCGCCGAGCCGAGGACGCCCACCGTGTACGCGCCGATCGCGAAGAAGCCGATGTAGCCCAGGTCGAGCAGGCCGGCGTAGCCGATGACGACGTTGAGGCCGACGGCGACCAGTGCGTACAGCGCGCAGAGGAACAGCACGGCGCCGAAGTCGGACCCGGTCGTGGTGATCAGCGGCGGGTTGAGGATCGGCAGCAGGTAGACGAGCAGGGCCAGCAGCACGAGCAGGACGACCCGGACCCACTTGGGCAGGGCGCGGAACCGGTTCGCGATCCCGTGGAAGAAGCCAGAGACAGCCGTCATGCGCGTGCCTTCCCGAGGGACTCACCGAGCAGGCCGGTGGGCCGGAACAGCAGGATGATGACCAGCAGGACGAAGGACACCACGTCCTTCCACTGCGAGCCGAAGAGGGCGGACCCGTAGTTCTCCGCGACACCGAGCACGAACCCTCCGAGCAGGGCTCCGCGAAGGTTGCCGATGCCGCCCAGCACGGCGGCGGTGAACGCCTTGATGCCGAGGATGAAGCCGGCGTTGTAGCGCGTGACGCCGATCTTGAGCAGGTACATCATCGCGGCTGCGCCGGCCATGATCCCGCCGATGAGGAAGGTCAGCCGGATCACGCGGTCGCGGTTGACACCCATGAGCGCGGCGGCCTCGGGGTCCTGCGCCACGGCGCGGATGCCGCGGCCGAGTCGTGAGCGCCGCACGAACTGGTCGAGCAGGATCATCATGACGATCGCGGAGACGAGCACGATGAGGTCGATGTTGGTGACCTCGTAGTTGAAGATCGGGAAGACCCGCGTGGTCTCGACGTGCAGCGTCAGGGGAAGGTTCTCGCGCGGCCGGCCGAGGTAGGGCTGCAGGCTGTCGAGGTGGAACCACTTCATCGGCTTGTCACGCAGGCCCATGAGCTCGGAGAACGTGAAGGACGCACCGATGGCGGAGATGAGGGCGATCAGCGGCGGGGAGTTGCGCTTCCGCAGTGGCCGGTAGGCGACGAACTCGACGATGAGCGCGACCAGTCCCGACACCACCATCGCGGAGATGAACCCGACGATGAGGAAGCCGACGAGGCCCAGGCCGGAGGCCTTGCCCGCACCGAGGGCCATCAGCACCCACACGGCCGCGAAGCTGCCCCACATGAAGACCTCGGAGTGGGCGAAGTTGATCAGGCGCAGCACGCCGTAGACGAGGGTGTAGCCGAGGGCGACGAGGGCATAGACGGCGCCGATGGCCAGGCCGGTGATCGTCAGCTCCGGGAAGTGGTGGATCAGCAGGTCCATGCGACCTCCGAGGGGGCGCGGACCGCCGCGGTGGCGGCGGGTCCGGGGGGGGGAGCGGGCTTTGGGGGGGCGGGAACAGGGTAGCGGCCAGGACCCTGCGTGCATGGGGTCCTGGCCGCCACCGGTTTACTTACTTGATCTCCTGGTCCTTGACGATCTTGCCGTCCTGGACCTTGTAGGCCCAGACCGACACGGCCGCCGGCTCGCCGTGCTCGTCGAACTTGATCTGCTTCGTCACGCCCTGCTTGTCGTAGGAGCCGATGAAGGAGTTCATGTCCGCGAGGGACGTCTTGCCGGCCTTGATGCCGTCGAGGAACACGTTCGCCGCGTCGTAGGCCTCGGCCGAGTAGGTCGCCGGGTCACCGTTGTACGCCTTCTTGTAGGCGGCAGCGAAGTCCGGGGCCGCGTCCGGCGGGACGCACGGGCAGGTCACGACCGCGCCCTCGGCAGCCGCACCGGCCGCCTTGATGAAGCCGTCGTCCTTGACGCCGTCGGCCGCCACGAAGGTGCCCTTCCAGCCCGCGGCGCGCAGCTGCTTGACGATCAGCGCGGCCTCGGCGTAGTAGCCGCCGAAGAACAGCGCGTCGGCGTTCGACGCGGTGACCTTGGTGACCGAGCCGGAGAAGTCGGTCTGCTTCTGCTGGATGGCGTCGTCGCCCACCTTGAGGCTGCCGAGGTCCTTGCGGACGATGTCGGCCAGGCCCTTGCCGTACTCGGAGGAGTCGTCCATGACGAAGACCTTCTGGGCCTTGAGGACGTCCTTGATGTACTTCGCGGCAGCCGGGCCCTGGGTGGCGTCGTTGCCGAGGACGCGGTGGAAGGTCTTCCAGCCGTTCTCGGACAGCGCCGGGTTCGTCGCCGAGGCCGAGATGATCGGCATGCCCGCCTTGTCGAAGATCGGGTCGGCGGCCTTGGACTCACCGGAGAACGCCGGGCCGACGATGCCGACCAGCTTCTTGTCGGTGACGGCCTTCTGGGCCAGGCCGGGCGCGATCGAGGGGTCGCCCTGGCTGTCGAAGGACACCAGGGTGACCTTGCAGTCGGCGTTCTTCTCGTTGTACTGGTTGACGGCGAGCTCGACGCCGTTCTTGATGTTGATGCCGAGGTTGGCAGCGTCGCCGGTCAGGGCGCCGAAGTAGCCGATCTTGAGGTCGCAGTTCTTGGAGCCGCCGGAACCGGTGTTGTCACCCGTGGTGCCACCACAGGCACTCAAGGCGAGGGCGGCGGCCACGACGGGCACGCCGATCTTGATCAGGGAACGCAAGACTCCTCCTGGAATCACTCCTGGTGCCCGTTGGGTGACGTGCACGCTCGAATACCCCGAGTGGGGTGGGCACAGACTAGACGCGCACAGGCGGCTCGGTAAGGACCACCGCGTCTTGCGTGACCGTGTCGTTACCCGGAACGGGACGACGTCCTCACCCGGAACGGGACCACGTGGGGTGAACCGGACGCCCGCTCACAGCGTCCTCACAGTTCACACCCGGGAGGACCCGGCATACTCGGGCATCCCCGACCACGGAAGGCGCACCATGACCGACACCCCCGCGGCACCCGGCTCGGCGACCGGCCCCAGCCGCCGCACCGTGCTCGCGACCGCAGGCCTGGGTGCCGGCGCCCTCGCCCTCGCCGGCTGTGGGGGCGCATCCGGCGCTGCGGGCCAGGCCACGGACGCTGCCAAGGAGGCCATCACCAAGGCGGCGATCCCCGTCGGCGGCGGCCGGGTGTTCGCCGGCCAGAAGGTCGTGGTCACCCAGCCGACCCAGGGCGAGTTCAAGGCGTTCAGCGCGGTCTGCACGCACATGGCCTGCCTCGTGGACACGGTGGCGGACGGGACGATCGACTGCCCCTGCCACGGGAGCCGCTTCGACATCGCCACCGGCGCGGTCAAGGCCGGCCCTGCGCCGGCGCCGCTCCCCGAGAAGAAGGTCACCGTCAGCGGCGACGGGATCACCGTCACCTGACGGGCACAGGCAGGGGGTATGCCGCGTGGCCGGCCGGCAGGGTCCGTCGCCGTCGGCACGGCTCCATAGAGTGGTGGCGTGGCTGACCCGTCGACCTACCGCCCCGCGCCGGGGGAGATCCCGGTCGACGCGGGCGTGTACCGGTTCCGCGACGCCACCGGGCGCGTCATCTACGTCGGCAAGGCCAAGTCGCTGCGCCCGCGGTTGTCCTCCTACTTCCAGGACCTCGCCGCCCTGCACCCGCGCACCGCCACCATGGTCACCACCGCCGCGAGCGTCGAGTGGACGGTGGTCGCCAACGAGGTGGAGGCGCTCCAGCTCGAGTACTCGTGGATCAAGGAGTTCGACCCGCGGTTCAACGTCAAGTACCGCGACGACAAGTCCTATCCATACCTCGCCGTCACCCTCGGGGAGGAGTTCCCCCGGGCGCAGGTGATGCGGGGCGCCAAGCGCAAGGGCACCCGCTACTTCGGGCCCTACGCCCATGCGTGGGCGATCCGCGAGACCCTCGACCTGCTGCTGCGGGTGTTTCCCCTGCGGACGTGTTCCTCGGGGGTGTTCAAGCGGGCCAACCAGGTGGGACGGCCCTGCCTGCTCGGGTACATCGACAAGTGCTCGGCCCCGTGCGTCGGTCGGGTCAGTCCCGAGGAGCACCGCGCCATCGCCGAGGACTTCTGCGACTTCATGGGCGGCAGCACCACGAAGTTCGTCAAGCGCATCGAGCGCGAGATGAAGGAGGCGTCGGACGCGCTGGAGTTCGAGCGCGCGGCGCGGCTGCGCGACGACCTCACGGCGCTCGGAAAGGCGCTGGAGAAGTCCGCCGTGGTGCTGGGCGACGGCACCGACGCCGACGTCTTCGCCCTCGCCGACGACGAGCTCGAGGTGGCGGTGCAGGTGTTCCACGTCCGCGGCGGCCGCGTGCGCGGGCAGCGCGGCTGGGTCGCCGAGAAGGACGCCGAGTCGCTGCCGGAGATCGTCGGGCACCTGCTCCAGCAGGTCTACGGCGGGGAGTCCGGCGAGGGCGTGCCCCGCGAGGTGCTCGTGCCCGTGCAGCCCGACGAGGCCGACTCGGTGGCGCAGTGGTTGGGGTCGCTGCGCGGGTCCCGGGTGGACCTGCGGGTGCCCGTTCGGGGTGACAAGCGCACCCTGATGGAGACGGTGCGGCGCAACGCCTCCCAGTCGCTC
>JAICSZ010000237.1 GCA_025936615.1 Pedococcus sp.
CCCTGCAGTGGGGCGGCCGAGGCGACCGGCTCAGCGAGCGCGACGGCGCCATCCACCACCACGCAATGGCCCACCCGGACGCGACCGGCAGCGGACCGGGGCAAACACGCGAAGGCGAGACCGCGGCATACCAGTCGTGAGGCGACAGACCGTTGCCACCGGCGCCACGAACGGCAAGTATCCGAGGAGCGGCACCCTCTCCGGTGCAGCCGACACGAAGGAGTGGATGGATGACCCGCATCAGCGTGAGAGTCGACGGAGTCGACTACACCGACGAGGTGGAGCCGAGGACGCTGCTCGTCCACTACCTGCGCGAGACACTCGGCAAGACCGGGACGGTCATCGGCTGCGACACGAGCAACTGCGGGGCGTGCACCGTGCACCTCGACGGGCACAGCGTGAAGTCGTGCAACGTGCTGGCCGTGCAGGCCGACGGGCACGAGGTCACCACCATCGAGGGGCTCGCGCAGGGTGGTGAGCTGCACCCGATGCAGCAGGCGTTCCACGAGTGCCACGCGCTCCAGTGCGGCTACTGCACGCCGGGGATGATCATGCAGGCCATCGACGTGCTCAACGACAACCCGGACGCCACGGAGGACGAGATCCGGGTCGGGCTCGAGGGCAACCTGTGCCGGTGCACCGGCTACCACAACATCGTCAAGGCCGTGCAACGGGCGGCGGGCGCCACGAAGGCGGGTGCACAGTCATGACCGCCGTCGACGAGCGCACCGAGGCACCGGCGGGCGAGGTCGGCAAGGCGCGCCGCCGCAAGGAGGACCAGCGGCTGATCACGGGGCGGACCCGGTGGACCGACAACATCGTGCTGCCCGGCATGCTGCACGCGGCCATGGTCCGCAGCCCGTTCGCGCACGCGAACATCACCGGCATCGACACCGGGGCTGCAAAGCAGGCGCCCGGCGTCATCGCGGTCATCACCGGCGCCGACGTCAAGGACAGCCAGGGCGCGGTCGCGAACGCCTGGCCGATCACCGCCGACCAGAAGACGCCCGCCCACCTGCCGATCGTGGTCGACCACGTCGCCTGCGCCGGTGACATCGTCGCCGTCGTCGTCGCGCGCAGTGCGGCTGCTGCCCGCGACGCGGCAGAGCTCGTGGACGTCGACTACGAGGAGCTGCCGGCAGTGCTGGACGGCAAGGAGGCGGTCGAGGACAAGGTCCTGGCCCATCCTGACCTCGGGACCAACAAGTCAGCCCTGTGGCGGCTCGACTCCGCCGAGGGCGGCACCGGTGGCAACGTCGACGAGGAGATCGACAAGGCCCGGGCCGAGGGCATCGTCATCGAGCGCGAGTACCGCCAGCAGCGGCTCATCCCCTCCTTCATGGAGCCGCGCTCCACGGTCGTGGACCCCACAGGTGAGCAGGTGGTGGTGTGGACCTCCAGCCAGGTTCCGCACATCCTGCGGTTCCTCATCGCCGCGACGACCGGCATGCCGGAGTCGAAGGTGCGGGTCATCGCGCCGGACGTGGGCGGCGGGTTCGGGGGCAAGCTGCAGACGACCGCGGAGGAGTTCGCCACCCTGGCCGCCGCTCGTCACGTCGGCAAGCCGGTGAAGTACACCGAGACCCGCTCCGAGTCGCTGGTGTCGGGCCACCACGGCCGCGACCAGTACCAGAAGCTCACGCTGGCGGCGACCAAGGACGGCACGGTCACGGCGCTCAAGGTCGACCTCATCGCCAACCTGGGCGCCTACGTCGGGGTCGTCGGTGGCGGCATCCCGGTGCTCGGCGCCTGGATGTTCAACGCCATCTACAAGTTCAAGGCCTACCGGTTCACCGTCCAGACGGTGCTCACCAACACCACCTGGGTGGACGCCTACCGCGGCGCCGGACGGCCCGAGGCGACCTACGCGATCGAGCGGCTCATGGACGAGCTGGCGGCAGAGGTCGGCGTCGACCCGCTGGAGATCCGCGAGAAGAACTGGATCAAGCACGAGGAGTTCCCGTTCGCCTCGGTCGCGGGGATGACGTACGACTCAGGCAACTACGAGGCGGCGACCGCGCGGGCGAAGGAGCTGTTCGACTACGACGGCCTGCGGCGCGAGCAGCAGGAACGCCGGGACCGCAAGGACCCCGTCCAGCTGGGCATCGGCGTCTCGACGTTCACCGAGATGTGCGGCCTTGCGCCCTCACGCGTGCTCGGCTCGCTCAACTACGGCGCGGGCGGTTGGGAGCACGCCTCGATCCGGATGCTGGCCACCGGCAAGGTCGAGGTCATCACCGGGACGTCGCCGCACGGCCAGGGCCACGAGACGGCCTGGAGCCAGATCGCGGCCGACCGGCTCGGTGTGCCGTTCGAGGACATCGAGGTGCTCCACGGGGACACCCAGATCGCTCCGCGCGGACTGGACACCTACGGGTCGCGCTCGCTCGTCGTGGGCGGCGAGGCCGTCGTCCGGGCCGCGGACAAGGTCGTGGAGAAGGCCAAGGTGGTCGCGGCCCACCTGCTCGAGGCCAGCGCAGACGACCTGGAGTTCTCCGGCGGCCGGTTCACCGTCAAGGGCACGGACAAGGGCATCGGCATCACCGAGATCGCCACGGCACAGTTCACCTCGCACAACCTGCCCGAGGGGTTCGAGTCCGGCATCGACGCGGACGCGACCTTCGACCCGGACAACTTCTCCTTCCCGCACGGCACGCACCTGTGCGCCATGGAGGTGGACACCGAGACCGGGGCCACGCGGATGCGCAAGTACGTCTGCGTCGACGACGTGGGGCAGATCATCAACCCGCTGATCGTGGAGGGGCAGGTGCACGGCGGCCTGGTGCAGGGCATCGCCCAGGCACTGTGGGAGGAGGCCGTCTTCGACGAGAACGGCACGCTCGTCACCGGCTCGTTCGTCGACTACACCCTGCCGACCGCGGCGGACACGATCAGCTTCGTCACCGAGAACACCACCTCGCTGTCGACGACGAACACGTTGGGCACCAAGGGTGTCGGCGAGGCGGGGACCATCGCGTCGACACCAGCCGTGGTCAACTCGGTCGTCGACGCACTGCGGCCGTTGGGCATCAACGACATCCAGATGCCGTGCACGCCCGAGCGGGTCTGGAAGGCCATCCAGTCGGCAGGGCAGGACCAGGCCGGCGCCACGACGGGGGCGGCTCAGCCGCACTTCGACGACTCGGCACCGAACCAGGACGCAGCGGCGGGTGGCGCCTCCGATGCCGGCTCCACGAAGAAGGGAGCGGACCAGTGATCCCGGCACCGTTCGACTACGTGGCACCCACCTCGGTGTCCGACGCCCTCGCGGCGCTGGCCGAGGCCGGCGACGACGGCAAGGTGATCGCGGGCGGGCAGAGCCTGCTGCCGATCCTGCGGATGCGCCTCAACGCACCCGAGAAGCTGATCGACCTCGGCAAGGTGGAGGAGCTCAGGGGCATCTCCGAGGACGGGGACCACCTCGTCATCGGCGCCATGACGACCTACACCGAGGTCATGGCCAACGATGCGGTGCGCCAGCACGCATCGCTGCTCGCCGCCGCGGTGGCCGAGGTGGCCGACCCGCAGATCCGGCACCGGGGAACCCTGGGCGGTGCCCTCGTGCACGCCGACCCGGCTGGTGACGTGGGGGCGCCGGCGCTCGCCCTCGACTGCGAGCTGGTCATCGTCGGCAGCGGAGGCGAGCGCACCGTCGCCGCGCAGGACTTCTTCAGGGACCTGTTCGAGACCGCGGTCGAGGACGGCGAGCTGCTCAAGGCCATCCGCGTCCCGAAGCACACCGGGTGGGGCGCGCACTACGAGAAGTTCGTGAGGGTGGCGCACCAGTGGTCGATCGTGGCCGTCGGTGCCACGGTCCGGGTCGACGCGGGATCCATCGCCGAGGCGAAGGTCGGGCTCACCAACATGGGCTCCACCCCGCTGCGCGCCACCGCCGTGGAGCAGGCGCTGGTCGGGAAGCCGGCCACGGACGAGGCGGTCCGCGAAGCCTGTGCTGCGGCTGCGGAGGGGACCGACCCACCCTCGGACCTCAACGGGGACGCCGACTACCGCAAGCACCTCGCCACCGTGCTGACGCGTCGCGCCGTGCTCGCGGCGGCTGGGGCCTGAGCCCGTGGACCTGAGCCACAGCTTCACCGTCCCTGCCTCGGTCGACGACGCCTGGGCGACCTTCATGGACCTCGAGCAGGTCGGTGCGTGCTTCCCGGGGGCGACGGTCACCTCTGCGACCGAGGACGGCTTCGAGGGGACCGTCAAGGTCAAGCTCGGCCCGATCGCCTTGGTGTATGCCGGGTCCGGCACCTTCAGCGAGCGCGACGACACCGCGCACCGCGCGGTGATCGAGGCCAAGGGCAAGGACAAGCGGGGCAACGGCACCGCGGGCGCCACGGTGAGGATCCAGCTGTCCGACACCGGCGACGGCTCCACCCGGGCCGAGGTCCACACCGACCTGGCCGTGACGGGCAAGCCGGCGCAGTTCGGGCGGGGGGTGATGCAGGACGTCTCCGACAAGCTGCTCCAGCAGTTCGTGGACTGCATCGAGGCCCGGTTCGCCGACCCCGGCCCGCCGCCCCCCGACGCACCGCCAGTAATCC
>JAICSZ010000464.1 GCA_025936615.1 Pedococcus sp.
CGGTGGTCGGCGTGGCTTGTCCGGTGACCGGCGGTGTCGTCGGGGGACTGCTCTCGGGCTCGGCTGTCGAAGTCGTGGTGGGCGCCGGGGTGGCGGACGCTGGCGAGGCGCCGGTGCTGGCCGCACTCGTAGGCATGGTCCGCGGGACCGTGCCAGCGGTCGGCGACCCGGTCGCCTCGCCGCGGGGCCAGGCGGCGACAACGACGAGGAGGGCTGCGAGGACGAGCAGCCGCAGCTTCGTGGTACGGGGAAATGGCAGACGCTTCATGGGGTTTCAGGTGCTCGACGACGTGGCAAGGGCCACGCTAGGTCGGCGCCAGGGTGGCTGTGTCGCGTTCGCTCGACCAGCACCCGAAGTGACTAGGGGCGTCTCCCCCGAGGTGAGGGCTACGCCGACGGCACCTCGACCAGGCCGTCCCAGGACCAGTGCGGCATCGTCAGGCCGTCGGGCACGTCGTCCGGGGAGCGGTGGTAGCGGGACATCGTGGTCGTGGTTGCCCAGGCGAAGTAGTCGTGCAGCGCGAGGCGCAGCCGGTCGTCGCGGTCCAGGCCGACGTCCACCACCGCCTGGTCGAAGCAGGCGATCGCCCGGCGGTCCATCTCCTCGTGCGAACCGTTCCCGCTGTGGATCCGCACCACCGTCGACTCGTCCCCGAGGGACTGCGTGAAGGTCGGTGGCCCGCCCAGCGCCTCACCCCAGTAGGCCGCCAGCCGCTCGGTGTGGTCAGGTCGGAACCCGTGGTGGAACGCGTGGCTCACGACCGCATCTGCCATGACCCGTTCGTGCCACGCGGCCGCGAGCCGCAGCATGCCGCCGGCACCGCCGGCCGCGTCGTACACGGTGGTCGCCTGCACGCTGCCCAGCGTGGCAGAACGTCGGGGGTCCAGACCAGCCACTCTGCTCGCCGGCAGGCCTCAGCTGCCCTCGGCCAGCTCTGCCAGCCGGTCGAGGGAGGCGGCCAGCTGCTCGGTTCCGGTGCGGCGAGCCCGCGGGACCCGGCTCTGGTCCGTGAGCAGGGACCAGTCGTAGGTGTGCGTGACGCGAGTCTCACCGTCCGAGGTCGGCTCGAGCTGCCAGCGCCACAGGTGCCCGGCCGGGGGCTTGCCCACCTCCGAGGGGTTCCAGGCGATGAGTCTCCCCTCCTCGAACTCGACCACGTGGTTCTCCCGGACGTTGCCACCGGTGTTGGTCATGGCGAACACGTCCCCGACCGCACGGACCCGTTGTCCGGGCGACGCCTCGGCGAGGTTGTCGTTGCCGTCCCACCGCGGCTGCTGGCTCGGGTCGGCGATGAGCTCGAAGATCGCCTCGGGAGTGGCGGCGATGGTGCGCGAGGCGCTCACCACCTTGTTCGCGTCGTTGTCCTCAGCCATGGCTCCATCCAACCAGCCGCTGTCCACCACCGCGCGGCTGTCGGTGGGGTTGTGATGGTTGGCTTCTGCGAATCCCGTTGGCCCAGAATGGAATCCGTATTCGCCCTGGGTTGCGTTTGCCACTATGGAGCTGTATTCTGGACACATGTTCGAATCGGGGGAGGTGCGGGAGGCGGTGGCCGGTCTGGCCGCGTCGGTGACTGCTGCCCCAGAGGGGGTTTCGAGCTCGGAGTGGGTGGGTGTGGTCGGCGACTGCCAGCGTCTGGTGAACGCCCTGTCGGCGGTGCAGACCGTCGCGCTGGCCCGGCTGGCCGCGCTGGAGGATGAGCCGGCCGAGGACGGCACCACCATCGAGCGTGACCTCGGGGTCGGCCACCAGCGCCTGGACGCACCAGCCCTGGTCTCCGACCTGCTCGGGCTGACTGACGCCGGGGCTGGGGCACGGGTCGGGCACGCGGTGCGGGTCGCCTCGAAGATCCCCGAACTGGTGGCGGCGATGGCCGCCGGTGACCTGGACTGCTACCGGGCGGCAGTGGTTTCCGAGGAGCTGAGCGACGCGGACGCCGAGGTGTGTGCCGAGGTCCTGGCCCGCGTCAAGGCGCACCTGGGTGCCGAACCGGCCGGGGCGCTGCGCCGCCGGGTGCGACGGGTGCTGGCTCAGGTGGCCCCTGACCTGGTGCGGGTCAAGGCCGCCAGGGCCCGCGGTGACCGCGCGCTGCGGCGCTGGACCCACCGGGCCGGCGCCGATGAGTGGTCCGGCACCTTCCCGGTCGAGCAGGCCCGCCCGGCCTGGGCGGTGATCGACAAGCTCGCCA
>JAICSZ010000064.1 GCA_025936615.1 Pedococcus sp.
CCCGTCAACCTCGTCTACTCCGCGCGCAACCGGTCCGCGTGCATCCGCATCCCCATCACCGGCGACTCGCCCAAGGCCAAGCGCGTCGAGTTCCGCGTGCCCGATCCGTCGGCGAACCCCTACCTCGCGTTCTCGGCGATGATGATGGCCGGGCTGGACGGCATCAAGAACCGCACCGAGCCGCCGGAGCCCGTGGACAAGGACCTCTACGAGCTGCCTCCGGAGGAGCACGACGCGATCGACCAGGTGCCGGCGTCCCTGCCGGAGGTGCTCGACGCGCTCGAGGCAGACCACGAGTTCCTGCTCGAGGGCGACGTGTTCACCAAGGACCTGATCGAGACCTGGATCGAGTGGAAGCGCAAGAACGAGGTCGACCCGATCCGCTTCCGCCCGCACCCCCACGAGTTCGAGATGTACTACGACATCTGATCGTGCGTGGCCGCTGACCTGCGGCTGACCGCCTGGGACGGCGGCTGACCTGCGAGACGTCCTCGGACGGTTCGCAGCGTCAGCCGCCGTTTCGCGCTGGTAGGCGCAGCCGTTGACCCGCGAGGGCCGGATCTTGACGAGCTCGTCGGGCCAGCGGGGTACGCGAGCTCACGGCGAGCTTGGTGAACACGTTCCTCAGGTGGAACGCGACAGTTCGAGGCGACACTCGGCTGCGTTCACCGCCGCCGCCGTCGTCGCCCTGGCCACCGCAGTGCTCGGGTCCACGACAGGGCGGGCTCGACACTGAACCGCTGCGCCGGCCCGGCGTCAGACGATGCAGAACTCGTTGCCCTCGGGGTCGGCCATCACGAGGTGGTCGAGGTCGGCGCCGACCCGGTCCTCGCGCAGCGTCAAGGCGCCAGCCCCCACCAGTTCGGCCTGCTTGGTGCGGATCCTGCGCTCGCGGGTCCGAGGGTCGACGTTGCGTCCACCTGACACCTTGACGTCGAGGTGCACGCGGTTCTTGACGACCTTCGGCTCGGGGACCTTCAGGAAGCTGATGGTGGGGCCGACGCCGGTCGCCGGACGGATCGCGGCTCCGTCACCCCACTCGTCCTCGGGCACACCCTGGTCGGTGAGAAAGCCTGGCCAGGAGGCCCAGCCCTCCGGCGGCGGTGCTTCCTCGTAGGACAGGGCCAACGTCCAGAAGCGGCTCATGGCACGGGCGTCCGCGCAGTCCATCGTCACGCCGAGCGCCACGAGGGGGTCGGCCATCACTTCGTCCTCTGCTGATCGCACAGCAGCCAACTCTGCCAGCACCACCCGCCTGCGGGTGAGCGGCGTTGGGACCCCATCGGAGCGTTGCGACGATGCCTGCCTCGGTGGGTGACTGGGTCACGACGGCAATCGCCCTGCTCGTGGCGCACGCAGCCCTGACGAGCGCCGCTTTGCCGGGTCGGGGCTGCGGGGGACGCACGATGAGCTCTCGGACTGGGACCTCGCCGTCGAGACCTCCGACTTCGAGGCGCTGCGACGAGACCTGCCGGGCCTCGTCGCTCCACTTCACCCACGCGTTGGTGGCCCGGCGCGATGCGCTCGAAGCGGTTCGGCGTCACGGCGGACACGTCGCTCGAGGTGGACGTGCTCCAAGGCATCAACCGCGTCCCGGGCGAGGGTAGCCGTTACCCGGATCGGTCAGGAACGAAGAAGCCCCACGCCAGTGGGTTGCCTACGATCGGACGGACACAGACCCCAGAGGAAGGCAGGCCGATGGCCAAGAGCAAGTCGTACGAAGGATTCAGCGAGGAAGAGCGGGCAGCCATGAAGGCGCGCGCTGCCGAGCTCAAGTCGTCCTCCCGCGGCGGCAGCGCCGCCAAGAAGGCCGAGGCCGAGGCGCAGGACTGCCTCGACAAGATCGCGTCGATGCCGGATGCCGAGCGAGTCATCGCCGAGAAGGTGCACGCCATCGTGACGGCGACGGCGCCCGAGCTGGCGCCGAAGACCTGGTACGGCATGCCCGCGTACGCCCGCGACGGCAAACCCGTGCTCTTCTTCAAGAACGGCTCGAAGTTCAAGATGCGCTACTCCGAGGTCGGATTCAGCGAGTGGGCGGCCCTTGACGACGCCGAGCTCTGGCCGACCGCCTACGCGGTCACCGCAATGAACCCGAAGGTGGAGAAGCAGCTGACCGCCCTGGTCAAGCGGGCCGTCAGCTGAGCGCCACCTGAAGACGCCCGTTGGCGTGTCCACGACCTGGTGGGGAGGTATGCCGCGGGGCTGGACCCCGCGGCATACCTCCATGGCGGTCCGTCGAGTCGAGAATTCCAGCGACGTAACGCGGATATCGACCTGCCACACCGGATCTCGGCCTTTGGTGCGGCTCCGCTGTCCGTTCGGACGACCTCAGCCGCCACCGGGCCGAGGTCAGGCGTCGCCGAGCCGCGAGCTCACGTGGACGGCAGGCTCGACCGTCACCCCCACCTCGAACCACACGGTTGACCCGGCGGAGGTGCGGTGCGCGCCGAACGAGTCGCTGATGGCGCGCACCAGCGACAGCCCGCGCCCGCGGACGGCCATCGTCTCGGCACCGGTGAGCAGCGGCTCGCCGCGGTTGCCGCTGTCCGCGACGGTCACGGCGACCGTCCCCGAGTCGAGGTCGAGCGTGAGGTGCGACTCGGTGCCAGCGTGCAGGATGGCGTTCGTGATCAGCTCGGAGACGCCGCTGACGATGGTGTGCTGGTACGCCTCGTCGACCCCCCACGCCGCCAGCTGCGCCCTCGTCCAGTCGCGGGCCGCCTTGACGGACTCGGGCATCGGCGGCACGACGATGGCCGAGCGCCGGTGGCCCTCGGGCGAGCGACCAACCGCCAGGACCGCGCAGTCGTCCTCCTGGCCGATCGCCAGCACCATCGACTCCATGACGTGCTGCGCGACACTGCGGGGAGTGCCGATCGGAGCCGATGCCAGCACCTCGAGCAGCCGCTGCTCTCCGCGCTCCAGGCCCTCACCCCGTCGCTCGAGCAGCCCGTCGGTGTAGGCGAGCAGCATGTCGCCCACCTCGAGCCGCAGCCGGTGCACCGGCCGGTGCCCGGCGATCCCGAGGGGCGGACCAACCTCCATCTCCAGCATGGTGCCGCGGGGTCGGCCCTCCTCGCGTCCCAAGCGGCCGTGCAGCAGGGCGGGCAGCGGGTGGCCGGCGCTCGCGAGGTCGACGACCCCGGTGGCCGGCTCCACGATGCCGAACAGCATGGTGACGAACAGCTCACCACCGAAGGCCATGCCCGGTCGCGCGCGCGGAGTGCCGAGCGGCATCGAGGCCGGCCACAGGGCGTCAAGGTCGAGCACGACACGGTCGAGCGTGGTCATCACCGCGGCGGGGTCGCTGTTGGTCAGGGCGGCACCGCGTGCGGCCGCCCGGACCTGGCCCATCACCGTCGCCGCCATCACCCCGCGCCCCACGACGTCGCCGACCACGACCGCGAGCCGGTTGTCGGTCAGGAAGAAGGAGTCGTAGAAGTCGCCGCCGGCCACCGTGCCCTCGGAGACCGGCTCGTAGCGTGCGGCGATGCTGATCTCGTCCGACTGCGGCAGGTTCGAGGGCAGCAGGGTGCGCTGGAGCAGCTCGGCGGTGCTCCGCTCGGCGTCGAAGACGACGGCCCGGCTGAGCGCCATCCCCACGAGGTCGGTGAAGGCCGCGACGACGGCCAGCACGTCGTGCGGCACCGGCGCCGCGTCACGGTGGGCGACCAGGACCGCCTCCGACCGGCCGGCGCGCAGCGGCACGGCCACGACCTCGCCGTTGGGGCTGTAGTAGGTCCCCCCTTCATCCAGCGCCAGCGCCAGCACCGACGCCAGGTCAGCGCCCACCTCGTCCCAGATGAGCGGCAGCCGCTCCTCCTCCGGAGACAGGTCCTCGATGCGGTGGCGGCGGGCCACCCGCCACCCGCCCGGTCCCGGGGCGGGCAGGCAGATGCTGGCGGAGATCGCGTCCAGGGCCCTCATCGCCTGGCGCAGCACCGCCTTGCACACGTCGTCGACGGTCACCGCGACAGCCAGGGAGGTGGCGAGCGAGGCCACTGCCTTGCTGCGGCTGATGGCGGTGCTCGTCTCGACGACCACGTGCAGGACGGCGACGACCTGGCCGCCGTCGTCGAACACCGGGGACCCCGAGCGCAGGAAGAACCCCAGGTCGGGCTGCGCATGCGGTCCGCGCTCCAGGCTCAGCTCGGCGACCTCGTCGAGGAAAGGCGTGCCCTTGTAGAGGGTCCGGCGCAGCAGCGGCCCGACCCTCGGGTCGTCCCAGACCTCGGCGACGACCTCGGCGGAGGGTTGGGCGAAGGCGAGCGGGTGCTTGGTGCCGAGCAGCTGGGCGAAGGCGTCGTTGTAGAGCAGCAGGAACTCGGGGCCGCAGAGCAGGGCCATCGGCAGGGGGCAGTCGAGCACCAGGGCCCAGGCGTCGCGGAGCTGGACCGGCCAGTCGGCCTCGTCGCCCAGCTTGGTCTGGGCCCAGTCCCACCGGTCGGCGAGCTCACGCGTGTTGACTGCCCTGCGGTCATCCACGCACAACCGCCCTCTCCCAAGCCAAACGCTCGACGACACTGCCAGACACTCGAAAGCCTAGAGCCACCACACGTCGCCGCGGCTCACCGGAACGGACTAAATGCGGGCATTTTCCCCAGCCTCGGCCTGCGGCGCCGTTCCCGTTGCCTCGGCCACCAGGAACGCCCACTCCCAGGCGACCTGGCGCCACGCGTCGTAGCGTCCACTGCGACCACCGTGCCCGGCCACCATCTCGGTGCGCAGCAGCACCGGCCGCTCCACCGGGTCGCTGGTGGTGTTCTCGCGCAACCGGGCCACCCACTTCGCAGGCTCGGTGTACAGCACGCGGGTGTCGTTGAGCGAGGTGGTGGCGAGGACTGCCGGGTACAGAGCGCGGTGGACGTTCTCGTAAGGGGAGTAGGACTTCATGTAGGAGTACGCCTCGGGGTCGGCGAGCGGGTTGCCCCACTCCTCCCACTCCACGACGGTCAACGGCAGCGACGGATCGAGGATGGTGGTCAGCGCGTCGACGAAGGGCACCGCTGCGTGCACCGCCCGGAACCGCTCGGGCGCGAGGTTGAGGGCTGCGCCGATGAGCAGCCCACCGGCCGAACCGCCTTCTGCCACAAGGCGGTCCGTCGCCACCCAACCGGCGTCCACCAGGTGCGCGGCACAGTCGACGAAGTCGGTGAAGGTGTTCTTCTTGTGCCGCAGCTTGCCGTTGTCGTACCACGCGCGACCCAGCTCGCCGCCGCCTCGGACGTGGGCCACCGCCCACACGAAGCCTCGCTGGAGCAGCGAGAGCCGTGCGACGGAGAAGTGCGGGTCGCTCGAGGCCTCATAGGACCCGTATGCCGTCAGGAATCCCGGGTGCGTGCCGTCCGGTTGCGCGCCGGCCGGGTGCACGAGCGAGATGGGCACCTTGGTGCCGTCGGCGGCGGTGGCCCACTCGCGGCGCTGTTCGTAGTCGGCCGGGTCGTAGCCACCGAGCACGGGTTGCCGCTTGAGGAGCGTGAACTCGCGGGTGGTGAAGTCGTAGTCGAAAACCGTGCGGGGAGTCACGAGCGACTCGTAGACCACCTGGAGGGTGCGGGTGGCCGTCTCCGGGTTGTCCCCGAGCCCGATGGTGTGGACCGGCTCGTCGAAGTCGAGGTCGTGGCTCGACCCGTAGCCGGTCCTCGCGCTCTGGTCGCGGTCGATGACCCGCACGGCGGTGAGCCCGTCCTTGCGCAGCGACAGCACGGCAACGTCGTCGAACGCGTCGACCCCGAGGAACCGTTCGCCCTCGGCGGAGTCCATGAGCGGCTGCCACTGCTCGTACGAGGTGGCGTCCAGCGGAGCCCAGGCGAGGTCGGAGTCGATGTGGTCGGCGTTGTGGACGATGAGCAGCCGGTCCGCGGCCGGCTCGACGTCGTACTCCACCCCGTCCCGCCTGGCCGCGACGACCCGGAACTGTCCCGTGGGGTCGGCGGCGTCCAGCATCCACACCTCTGAGGTGGTCTTCGAGCCGAGCCCGATCATGACCCACCGGTCGTCGCGGGAGGAGCCGATGCCCATCCAGAACCGCTCGTCGGGCTCCTCGAGGACGAGCACGTCCTCCTCGGCGCTCGTGCCGACCTCGTGGCGCCACACCTGGTGCGGCCGCCACGCCTCGTCGACCCGGGTGTAGAACACGTGCCGGCCGTCGAGGGAGAACACGCACCCGTAGCCGATGTCGTCGACGGCCGCGTCGAGGACGCGGCCGTCGCGAAGGTCCCTGACCCGCAAGGCGAAGCGTTCGTCGCCAGCCGTGTCCACGGCATACGCCAAGCGGTTGTGGTCGTGGCTCACGGTGAGCGCTCCGAGCGAGAAGAAGTCGTGCCCCTCCGCCTCGGCGTTGCCGTCGAGCAGCACCTCCTCCCCCGTCACCTCCGCGCCGGGCTCCGGGGTGGGGCGGGGCTGTCCCTCGACCCGCGGGGCGCGGCACTCGACGGAGTACTGCGCCCCCTCGAAGCTGCGCGAGTAGTACCACCAGGGCCCGCTCGCGACGGGCACGGACAGGTCGGTCTCCTGGGTACGCGAGCGGATCTCCTCGAAGATCTGCTGGCGCAGCGGCTCGAGGTGGGCGGTCACCGCCTCGGCGTAGGCGTTCTCCGCCTCGAGGTGGGCGACGACGGCCGGGTCGTCCTTCTCGCGCAGCCACTCGTAGGGGTCGACGACGACATCACCGTGGTGCTCGCGGGTGGTCTCGCGCTTGTCTGCGACGGGGGCGGTCGGGGTCCCCACGTCGCGCCCTTGGTCGCGCTCCGACGCCGCTGCGGGCCGCCCACGCGGAGCGTGGGACCCGGCTCGTACCTCGCTCATGTCCTCACGCCGCCGTCACCGCTCGTCAGCCGGCCAGGCAGCGCGGGCCGAGGATGACCTTGAGGTCCCCGAACAGGGACTCCGTGGCGTTGACGCGGTAGGCGTCCTCGAGCCGCATGAGCACCGAGCGGCCGGGCTGGCTCAGCCGCACCCGGACCTCGGTCGAGCCGGGATGGGACGACAGCACGGACTTGAGCTCCTCGATCTTGTCGGTGGTCGCGCGGTTGCTGTCGATGGTCACGACCACCGGCCCGCGCGGGCCCTCCGAGATGTCGGGAAGCACCAGGTCGGAGGCGTAGATCGTCGGGGTGTCGTCGCGCCGGTTGACCCGTCCCTTGACGACGACGACCGCGTCGTGGGTCAGCATCGTCGACACCGTCATGTACGCGGAGGGGAAGAACAGGCACTCGATGGCGCCCTCGAGGTCCTCCACCGTGACGATGGCCCAGAGGTCGCCCTTCTTGGTGCGCTTGACCGACAGCCCGGTGATGAGCCCGGCGATGGTCACGTTGGACCCCTCGGGCTTGCCGTCCTCGGCGGTCAGGCTCGCGATCGAGGTGTCGGCGTGGTGGCTCAGCACGTGCTCGATGCCGAACAGCGGGTGGTCGGAGACGTAGAGACCGAGCATCTCGCGCTCGAAGCTGAGCAGGGTCTTCTTGTCCCACTCGATGGCGGGGATGGGCGGCAGGACGGCGAAGTCGGTGGACTCGCCGCCGACGTCGTCGCCGAACCCGCCGAACAGCGAGTCCTGGCCGATCGCCTCCTGCCGCTTGATGTCGACGAAGTTGTCGATGTAGTCCTCGTGCACGCGGTGCAGGCCCTGGCGCGACTCGGCCAGCCCGTCGAAGGCGCCCGCCTTGATGAGCGACTCGATGGTGCGCTTGTTGCAGACGACGGCCGGGCACTTGGACAGGAAGTCCTTGAAGGAGGTGAACCGGCCCTTCTCCTCGCGCGCCTGCACGATCGCGTCGACGACGTTGTGGCCGACGTTGCGGATGGCCTGCAGCCCGAACCGGATGTCGGTGCCCACCGCGGCGAACCGTGCCACCGAGTCGTTGACGTCGGGAGGCAGCACCTTGATGCCCATCCGGCGGCACTCACCGAGGTAGAGGGCGGACTTGTCCTTGTCGTCGCCCACGGAGGTGAGCAGTGCCGCCATGTACTCGGCGGGGTAGTTCGCCTTGAGGTAGCCGGTCCAGTAGGAGACCAGTCCGTATGCCGCGGTGTGCGCCTTGTTGAACGCGTAGTCCGAGAACGGGACGAGGACGCCCCACAGCGCGGCGATGGAGGCCTCGTTGAAGCCGTTCTTCTTCATGCCCTCGGAGAACGGGACGTACTCGGCGTCGAGCACCTCCTTCTTCTTCTTGCCCATGGCCCGGCGGAGCAGGTCCGCGTTGCCGAGCGTGTAGCCGGCGAGCTTCTGGGCGATCTCCATGACCTGCTCCTGGTAGATCACCAGGCCGTAGGTCGTGCCGAGGATCGGCTCCAGCGCGGTCACCATCTCGGCCTGGAGCTTGCCCTTGAGCTGCGGGTCGAGCGGCGTCAGCTCCTGCTTGCCGTTCTTGCGCAGGGCGAAGTTGGTGTGCGCGTTGACGCCCATCGGGCCGGGGCGGTAGAGCGCGAGCGCCGCCGAGATGTCCTCGAAGTTGTCGGGCTGCATCAGCTTGAGCAGGGTACGCATGCCGCCGCCGTCGAGCTGGAAGACGCCAAGGGTGTCGCCGCGGCCCAGCAGGTGGTACGTGGCCGGGTCGGTCATGTCCTTGGACAGCGCGTCGAGGTCGATCTCCTCGCCACGGTTGGCCCGGACGTTGTCGATCGCGTCGTCGAGGATGGTGAGG
>JAICSZ010000362.1 GCA_025936615.1 Pedococcus sp.
GGTCCCAGACCCGGCCGAAGGCGACGAACGGGACGTTGCGCTCGAGCAGCCAGTCGGGCCGCGGGTCGCCCAGTCGGGTGTCGCCGATGACGAACCCGTCCACCAGGCCGGTCGCGAGCAGCTGCTCGTAGTCCTGCACGACGGACCCGGGCCGGCTGGCGAACGTCACCAGGTGGCTGCCGTGGCTGGGGGCCGAGGAGGTGAGTGAGACGAGGAACTCGCTGAGCACCGGTCCCATGCCACCGATGCCGGAGGGGTCGACGTCGAAGCCGTAGGCATGGGCGCGCCGGCGGCGCAGCTGCTGCGCGGCAGCGTGCGGGGTGAAGCCGAGACGCTCGATCTCGCGGGTGACGCGCTCCCGTGTGGGGCGGGCGACGCGCTCGGGGCTGTTCAGGACGTTGCTGACGGTCTGGCGCGAGACTCCGGCGGCGGCCGCGACGTCCACGATCGTGGCGCGACCACTTCGCTGTGTCGGTTCCGACCTCATCAGCACCCTCTCCCGGATATGATCGTTCAACTGCAGCCAAGTCGATACGTTGTCCTACGAATTTGAACGATCAAATGGAGACTGCCCGATCGCTGGGCGGTCCGTCAAGCACATCGCCGAGATTGCGAGGACACCATGGGTGGAACCGGCACGAACCGGACGCGACAGCCCTGGCTGCACGAGCTGGCCATCGCCGCGGACGGCAACGCGACCGTGCTGTCGAGCCCGGGGGGTGACATCACTGCGGGGACCGTCGAGGGCCTCTACGTCGACGATGCGCGGGTCCTGTCGACCCTTGCGGTCACGGTGGGTGAGGAGCCGGTGACGGCTGTGGACCACAGCGCGCGCGGAGCTGGTGCCGAGTTCTTCGGGGCTGCCCGCGGCCTGGGCGACCCGGGAGCCGACGCCACCGTGGAGGTGCGCCGCACCCGCCGGCTCGACGGGCCGACGATGACCGAGGTGGTCACGGTCACCTCCCGGGCGTCCGCCCCCGTCCAGGCTGCGGTCCGGGTGGAGGTGGCCGCGGACGGCCTGCCCATCATCTTCGCCAAGTACGGCGTCACCGTCGGCCAGCCTGCCCGGCCCGAGTCGGTGGGCGAGTCGGTCCGGTTCCAGACCGCCGGGCACCAGACCGCGGTCGGCTTCGACCCCGCCCCGGACGCCCTGGAGCTCGGGCCGGACACCGCCGCCGCGACCCGGCGCTTCGAGGTGGGGCCGGGGGAGACGGCCACCTGGCGGCTCGCGGTCAGCGCCGAGCGCAGCTCGTCGTCGTTGTTCGACGCCGATGCCGGTAACGCAGCCGTCACGTGGGACCGTGTGCGCGTCGAGGCGGACGACCCGCGGCTGGGGCCGCTCGTCGCCCAGTCGGTCGTGGACCTCCAGCACCTCGTGCTGCGCGACCCCGAGGCGCCCGAGGACGTGTTCGTCGCCGCCGGGTCACCGTGGTACCTCACGCTGTTCGGCCGTGACTCGATCTGGTCGGCCCGGATGATGCTGCCGTTCGGCACCGAGCTCGCCGCCGGCACCCTGCGCGCCCTGGCGCGCCGCCAGGGCACCACCGAGGCGCCCGAGCTGGCCGAGCAACCGGGCAAGATCCTCCACGAGGTCCGCCGCGCGGAACACGCCAGCCCGGACGGCACGCTCACCCTGCCACCGCTCTACTACGGCACGGTCGACGCCACCGCGCTGTGGGTCTGCCTGCTCGTCGACGCGTGGCGGTGGGGGCTGCCCGAGGCGCAGGTGCGCGCGCTGCTGCCCAACCTGCACGCCGCCCTCGGCTGGATCACCGGGGCGGGGCAGCCCGACGACGACGGCCTGCTGAAGTACCTCGACACCACGGGCACCGGGCTGGCCAACCAGGGCTGGAAGGACTCTCCCGACTCCATGCGCCTGCGCGACGGACGCGTGGCGGAGGGGCCCATCGCGCTGGTCGAGGCGCAGGCGTATGCCGTGGAGGCACTCCTGGGGGCGGCCCACCTGCTCGACCGGCTGGGTGAGCACGGCGCGGACCGCGCCCGCGGCGAGGGTGAGGCGCTCCGGGACCGGCTGAACCAGCGGTTCTGGGTGGGCCAGGGGCCACAGCGGTACCTGGCGATGGCCCTCGACGGGCAGGGGCGCCCGGTGGACGGGCTCGGGTCCAACATGGCCCACGTCCTGGGGACCGGGTGCCTGTCGTCGGCGGACGCGGCTGCGGTCGCGGCCACCCTCACCGGCGAGGAGCTGCTCGACCCCTACGGCGTCCGCACCCTGGGCAGCAGCAACGGCGGCTTCAACCCGATCGGGTACCACACCGGCTCGATCTGGACCCACGACACGGCTATCGCCGCGCTCGGCCTGGCCCACGAGGGACACGACGACGCGGCCGCCAGGGTCGTCCGGGCCCTCGTGGACTCGGGGTCGGTGTTCGGTGGCCGCTGGCCCGAGCTCTACTCCGGCCTCCCCGTCACCGGGAAGCCGGCGCCGTACCCCGCGTCGTGCCGGCCGCAGGCCTGGGCCGCGGCAAGCGCAGGCGCGGTGCTCACGGTCGCGCTGGGGCTGCAGGCCGACCTGCCCGGCCGGACGCTCACCGTGCGGCCGCCCCGCAGCATGCCGTTCGGTCAGCTCACCGTCGAGGGGATCCGGCTGGGTGGGGCAACGCTGAGGATCCGGGCCAACCGAGCGGGCGTGGTGGACGTCGAAGGAGTGCCGGCGGACGTGCGAATCGTCCACAGCGCATAGACTCGGGCGGTTGCCGGCCCCGCCGACGGCGGCCCGACCGCACGTACCAGAACACCCGGAAGGACGATCTGCGAGTGGGAGTCCTCGAGACCATCACCTGCCCGGCCGACCTCAAGGCGCTGCCCGCCGACCGGCTCGCCCCCCTGGCGCAGGAGATCCGCGACTTCCTGGTCGAGTCGGTGTCCAAGACCGGTGGCCACCTCGGCCCCAACCTCGGCGTGGTCGAGCTGACCATCGCCCTGCACCGCGTGTTCGACTCGCCCAAGGACGCCATCGTCTTCGACACCGGGCACCAGTCCTACGTGCACAAGCTGCTGACCGGGCGCCACGACTTCAGTGCCCTCAAGAAGCAGGGCGGGCTCTCCGGATACCCCAGCCGTGCCGAGTCCGACCACGACGTGGTCGAGAACTCGCACGCCTCCACCGCCCTGTCCTGGGCCGACGGCATCGCGAAGGCGAGGCGCCTGCGCGGCGAGCGCGGGCGGCA
>JAICSZ010000492.1 GCA_025936615.1 Pedococcus sp.
AGGGGTCATCTCGACCCCGCCCTCGAGCTTGACGCAGTGGGCGAGGCCCTCCTTCATGACGCGGGCGGCCGTCGCGTAGGCCTCCTCGGGCGAGCCCTGGTAGGAGCCGAAGGGGAGGTCGCCCACCACGAGCGAGCGGCGCACCGAGCGGCTGACCGCCCTCGTGAGCGGGAGCAGCTCCTCGACGCTGATCGGGACCGTGTTCTCGTAGCCGTAGACGTTGTTGGCCGCCGAGTCGCCCACGAGCAGCACGTCGACACCCGCCTCGTCGAAGACCGCCGCGGTGTACTGGTCGTAGGCGGTGAGCATCGAGAACCGCTCACCGTGCTCCTTGAGCTGGCGGAGATGGTGGGTGCGCACCCGCTTGACGGGGGTGCTGGCCTTCGTAGGCCCGGCGCCGTACGGCGCGGCGACCTCGTCGTTCATCCGGTTGCTCCTCGTTGCCAGGAACTGGCTGTCATCGCGGCTCCCCGGTGGAGTCCACGCAACGACTCCAGGCTAGTGAGGTGGCGTGGCGATGCGACCTGTGTCGCTCGTCACCTACGCACCCGTCGGTCGGGCGGGCCGTCAGGCACGGGCCGCGCGCGAGGCCCGGAGCCGGTCGAAGGCGCGCTCGGGAGGTGGGGTGCGGATCAGCTCGAGCAGCGCGGCCGCCGGCTCGTCGGGGCCGTAGCTGGTGTCGACGGTGAGGTCGCAGTCGCCGTGCAGGAAGACCAGTCGCTGCTGGTGCAGCGCCCTGCCCTGATCGCGGTCGCCACGCAGCTTCTCGCGCCGTCGCAGCTCCTTCGGGGAGCAGGTGACGTGCACCAGGAGGACGTCGAGGCCGATGGTCAGCCGCAGGAGGTCGTCGAGGCGCCAGGGCTCGTCCAGGACGTGGTCGCCGAGCACGTCCATCCCCGAGGACGCCGCCCCGACGAGCGCACGGTGGTAGGCCGCGCGGGTCCGGTGGAAGACGTCGTGCCACTGGCGGTCGGTCAGCTCGGCATCAGGTCTTGTGCGGATCTGGTGGAACAGATCCACCGGCAGCACCAGCCAGGGCGTCGTGAGCCGCCGGGCGACCGCCTGGGCCAGTGTCGTCTTGCCCGCGCTCGACGGCCCGTTGAGGAGGACGATGCGACCCGAGGGCATGACGCAGACGCTAGCGAGTCGTGCGGCTGAGCGCGCCACCCGCTGGTTTCGAGACGGTCGCAGAGCGACCTCCTCAACCAGCAGTGGGTCGGGGACGACCTGCTCGACCGGTGCGGGTGGCGGCTTTGTGGTGGTTGAGGAGGCGCCCTGGCGCCTGTCTCGAAACCACCACTGTCCACAGGTGGCCTTGCTGCGACACCAGACAGTGCCTCCCAACGCTGACACTTGTCCGATGGCATGGGTGTACATCCTCCGGTGCGCCGACGACTCCTACTACGTCGGCAGCACCGTCGATCTGGATCGGCGGGTCTGGCAGCACCAGGAGGGAGTTGGCGCTGCCTACACCCGACGTCGCCGGCCTGTGACGCTGGTGTGGAGCGCCGACTTCGATCGGGTCGACGACGCATTCGCGTTCGAGAAGCGAGTGCAGGGGTGGTCGCTAGCATATCGCGTAGCGTTGATCGTAGGACGTTGCCAGGATCTGGGACGGCTGAGCAGCCGGAGCTACGCAGCACGCAGGCGGCGCCGCGAGCCGCGGGAGTGACGCTGGTTTCGAGACGGTCGTAGAACGACCTCCTCAACCTGCGGCCCGTGCCGCGAGCCGCGGGGGTGACGCTGGTTTCGAGACGGTCGCAGAACGACCTCCTCAACCAGCGGCCCGTGCCGGCAG
>JAICSZ010000481.1 GCA_025936615.1 Pedococcus sp.
ACCGGCCTGCTCGCGCAGGGTCCCGGCAGCTCGACCGAGCTGCCGCTGCCCGGTCACTTCGGCCACGGGCACGGGGACGACCGACGTGAGGACGTGGCGCGAGGGGGTGTCGCGTGAGCGAGGAGAAGGACCCCAAGCAGGCGACGGCCAACAGCAACGTCGACGGCAGCAAGGCCGACGACGTCGCTGGGGACGTGGCGTCCAAGCCGGGCAGCGACGTCGAGGCTGTCGACCAGCCCGCCGTGCAGGTGGCGGGTGCCACGACGGGTGAGGACCCCACCAACCTCCCGGCGGCACCGGGCACCCAGCCCGACCCGGTCGTGGTCGGCGAGCGGCAGGGCATGTTCGGGCCGTCCGACTCGGGAGACACCTCGGGCTACGGCGGGCTGGTCAAGCCGACCCTGTTCCCGGCCGCGGCGGTCCGTCCCTACGGCGGCTACTTCGACGAGGTCGCCGACCATCTCGAGCGCGGGCTCGTGGGCGGCACCGCCTCCTACGCCGAGGCGATCGAGCGGGTGGTCGTCGACCGCGGCGAGATGACGATCTTCGTGCGCCGCGAGCACCTGCCCACCGTGGCGCGTGCCCTGCGTGACGACCCGGCACTGCGCTTCGAGCTCTGCACCGGGGTCTCAGGCGTCCACTACCCCCACGAGGCGGGCCGAGAGCTGCACGCGGTCTACCACTTCCTGTCGATCACCCACGGTGGACGCCGGGTCCGCGTGGAGGTGACGGCGCCGGACAGCGACCCACACATCCCGTCCATCGTCGAGACCTACCCCGGCAACGACTGGCACGAGCGCGAGACCTGGGACATGTTCGGCATCGAGTTCGACGGACACCCGGCGCTGACCCGCGTCCTCATGCCCGACGACTGGCCGGGCCACCCCCAGCGCAAGGACTACCCGCTCGGCGGCATCCCCGTCGAGTACAAGGGAGCCACCATCCCGCCGCCGGACCAGCGGAGGTCCTACAACTGATGTCCACCCCAAGCGACACCGCACACGGAACCAGCCCCGGGCTCGACCCCCGCGCCGGCGACAGCGACGTCTACGCCACCTCGGCGGCGGCGGCCGCCGAGTCCGAGGGCGCGCACGTCTTCAACGCGACCGGTGGCGACTGGGACCAGCTGGTCGACGAGGCGGCGGCGCTCCACGAGGAGCGCATCGTCGTCAACATGGGCCCGCAGCACCCTTCGACCCACGGCGTGCTCCGCCTGATCCTCGAGCTCGACGGTGAGACGGTGACCGAGGCCCGCGCGGGAATCGGCTACCTGCACACCGGCATCGAGAAGAACATGGAGTTCCGCACCTGGACCCAGGGCGTGACCTTCTGCACCCGCATGGACTACCTCACGCCGATGATGCAGGAGGCGGCCTACTGCCTGGGCATCGAGCGGCTGCTCGGTGTGACCGACCAGGTGCCCGAGCGCGCCAGCATCATCCGGGTCCTGATGATGGAGCTCACCCGGGTCAGCTCCCACCTCGTGGCGATCGGCACCGGCGGCATGGAGATGGGCGCGACCACCGTCATGACGGTCGGCTTCCGCGAGCGCGAGCGGATCCTGTCGGTGATCGAGATGATCACCGGGCTCCGCATGAACAACGCGTACGTCCGGCCCGGCGGGGTCGCGCAGGACCTGCCGCCAGGAGCCATCGACAAGGTGCGCGACATCGTCCCCCTGGTGTCCAAGGGGATCCACGAGCTCGAGCTGCTCCTCGTCGAGAACCCCGTCCTGAAGGCCCGCACCGTCGACGTCGGCTACCTCGACCTGTCCGGCTGCATGGCGCTGGGCATCACCGGCCCGGTGCTGCGCGCGACCGGCCTGCCGCACGACCTGCGCAAGCTCGATCCCTACTGCGGCTACGACACCTACGACTTCGACGTCGTCACCCGCACGACCTGCGACGCCTACGCCCGGTTGTGCATCCGGATCGACGAGATGAAGGAGTC